>JBJTPC010000033.1:0-2799 GCA_046074905.1 Gammaproteobacteria bacterium | reverse complement strand
GTATAATCATTAACACCATCGAACACAATAGAACCACCATTAGAACTACTGTAGGTTGGACCGTTTGTTAATGTACCGGTTCTAGCAGCAGCAGCCAAATCAGTCCATGTAGATCCAGAACCTGGATAACTTCTAGCATTACCAGCATCCAGAGATAAAACAAGTCCGCTATTTACGATTTCTGGCCCCGCATAAGCACTCATATTCCGTATCTTCCTCTTGTAGCGTTAAAATTTTGACGGACTTCTGCTGCGGTCAGGGCACGATTGTAAAAAGATGCTTGTGCTATATTTCCTATCAGATATGGTGAAAACATTGATGCTGATGTATGCCTTAGACCCATGGTAAAATTTGAAGTTGTAGTATAATTGTATGTATTGAAACTAGTTAAGGTGTATATTAAAATACCGTTTCTATACATTCTATAATTTAAATTTTGGTATGTTGCTACCATATTAACCCAGGCAGACGTTGATGTTTCAAAAACTCCGGACCATCCGGTTCTATTATATGCTTCTGACCCAAATCCCCATCCATTAGAAGTTTCATTATATACTATTCCGTCGAACACAAATCCACTAGATATCTGATGATTTATTATTCCGCCTCCTCCTTGAGGGAGTGTTGTTAATCTGACCCATCCACCTAACGTTTTTTCGGATATATTTAATGTGTAAGTTTGTCCAACAACTTGATCATCAACGCCATCAAAAACTACAGCACCACCATTCTCAGAGGTAAACGTAGGCCCATTAGTTAGTGTGCCGTTAATACCATTACCACTCAAATCCGTCCATGTAGTTCCAGAACCTGGATAACTTCTACGGTTACCAGCATCCAAGCATAACACTAACCCATTAGTAACTATTCGTGGCGAATGCGATAGACCCATTAAACAGTCTCCATAGGAGCAGTCCATTCTTCTGTCTCAAGGATACTCAATATTTCTTCATATGTTAGATAGTCACCTTTTGTTGTTAGTGACTCTACACTTGAAGGAACATCACCTTCCCACTTGACGAATGTTTTAGTTCCATCAACTGATTTTCTAACTGTTTCGGCTGATGTTTCCAGAACCTGTGAGAAGTCAATATTATCAAGTTCGGATACATCAAAGATTACGAATTGTCTGTTATTATATTCCATATCTTCCTCTTAGTGCGTTAAAGTTTTGCGTAACTTCTGCTGCTGTTAAGGCACGGTTATACGCTTTGAAACTAGGTATGCTACCTGCAAATGTTCTATCTAAGAGTGTGAGACGATTTCCTAAAACAAAATTTGTAGATGATGACGACGGTTGGGTACATGCACCTGAATGAATTTGTGAACCGTTCTTATACATAATAGCCGTTCCTCCTGTATGTGTAATAACAAAATTATGCCATGCATTAAGAGTAACGCAATTTGATAAAAACAACGATTGGCCTGCTAGATTACCATTAGTGAAATAACTAACCCCATTAGGATTTGCGTCTGTAGGAGGAGTTAAAAAAAGAGCATAACTTAAACCAGTGGGATAGTTTCTATCGACTAATCGGCCTCTATCACCTTCCCCCCAACCAGTAGGATAAAACCAAACATCTAGTGTTAATGATGTTGTTAGATCCAATACAGATGATGTCCCATGATCTGATATACTATTTGCACCATCAAATACTAAAGTTCCGCCGTTAGAACTACTAAATGTTGTAGATGATAAAGTTCCGTTTAAACTATTACCACTCAAATCTCTCCATGTAGTACCTGATCCAGGATAACTACCGGAATTTCCAGCATCTACACAGAACACTAGACCATTAGTTACTATCTTTTTGAAGACGTTTCCGTATCCAACTCCCATATTAATACTCCACCACTAGTTTTTCTACGTCTTTGCGTTCACCATATACAGTATAATAACAATGTGGCTCTGTATGGTTTTCGCTATCAATAAACACCTTGTTATCAATAACCTCAACCACATATAGTCCTTGTGACCTACCAATAGCAGTTAGTTGGACTGTAATCGTATCCTCATCAACAAGACCTGTCCAGTAGTCTGGTAACTCAATAACTTTACCTTCAACCTTACCACGAACATAAACACCATTCTCAGGACCTTCTAGCGAACCATATCTTAGTTTCATACCAGATTTAGTAGGGTGATTGATAACGAATGACTTGGTGGTAGCAGCAAAAGCACCATTTACGTATAATCTATATGCTACAGAATTAAACGTAGCAGAAGAAGCACCAACAGCAACGTTACCTGTTGGGAAGAATAAATCGCCGTTGAATGAAATGCCGGATGTGTTAGCAAGTCCTGTTGATGTTAGAGTCGTATTTGATGCCGAAGTAATACGACCAAAAGCATCAACTGTAATAACAGGAATAATAGTTGAGTTGCCATATGTAGCAGCAGTAACACCGGATGCAGGAAGTGTAATAATAACAGCATTGTTAGTTGTATTAGCAACTAGTGTAACAACGTTACCAGCACCAATATTAATTGTGGCATTATTGGACGATGGTGTTAGTGTAGTAGTACCTGAGATAAGATGACCAACATATGCGGTTTGAACGGCTCCGTTGGCTTTACCAAAAGCAGCATTTGCTACTGTATAACCAGCATTAATAGACACATAGGCCGCAGACAGTCTTACATTATCAGTATTAGACTGAGTAAATGAGGCGTTAATAACACCAAAGGCAGAATTGACGGCTGCGTATATGGTGTTGGAGAATGTAAATTCATTATTACCAGCAGCAAAAGCAGCATTAGCAATTACGCCAGCCTGATTAGCAGCGGCAAAAGCGGCC
>JBJTPC010000032.1:0-4289 GCA_046074905.1 Gammaproteobacteria bacterium | reverse complement strand
CCCCTAGCCCACGGGGGATAATCCTCTTGTCAAACCCCGCGGCCGCCCGCATGCTCGGCGGCTGGCCATCTCAGGCTCCAAGGAGATTTTTCATGCGCTTTCGCACCGCCCTGACTACAGTTGCTGCCGCCGCCACCCTGGCCTTTGCCCTGCCCCTGGGGGCCCAGACCCCGCCGCCACTGAAGGTTGGCTTCATGCTGCCGGCCACCGGTACCTTTGCGGCCCTGGGCGACATGATTGAAAAGGGCTTCAAGCTGTATGTGGATGAGCAAGGCGGCAAGCTGGGAGGTCGCAGCCTGCAGTACTTCAAGGTTGACGATGAGTCCTTCACCATGGCGCCGGTCAGACGACCCTCGGCGGACTGCAGCCCCTGCACGACGCCCTCGAGGAATCTCACCTGTCCGGCTGCCTCGAGCTCGCGCATGTGCGCCACCGACGCCGGAGCCGCACGGAACTCCGCGCGGCGGTGCACCAACGTCACGCTCGCTGCCTTGCCTGCGAAATCGATGACCCAGTCGAGGGCGGAGTCGCCGCCACCGCAGATGAGCAGATGCTTGCCGTGATACTGCTGCGCATCGCGCACGCGGTATTGGACCTGGCCGCCTTCGAAGGCCTCGACGCCATCGACCATGAGACGGCGCGGTTGGAAGGAGCCCACGCCCCCGGCAATGATCACGGCACCGGCATCGAACTCGGTGCCGGCGCTGGTGACCACCTTGAAGCGGCGACCGCACTCCCGGCGGGCCAACTCGACCACCTCCTCGCCGAGGTGGAACTGGGGATCGAAGGGCTTGCCCTGCTGGATCAGGCGATCCACCAATTCCTGGGCCCCGCACACGGGGAGCGCCGGGATGTCGTAAATCGGCTTGTCCGGGTAGAGCTCGGTGCACTGGCCACCCGGCGTCTTCAGGGAATCGACGATATGGGCCTTCATGCCGAGGAGGCCGAGTTCGAAGACCTGGAACAGCCCGCAGGGGCCGGCGCCGACGATGAGCGCTTCGGTGGTGATGGGGGTCATCGGGAAGATCCGCTGTCGAAACTTATCCATCCATTGTAACCCGCGTTCCGACACCGGACTGGTACCCTTGCCGGATGTCACCCGCCGGCCCGCCTGAAACACTGCTGCCCGATGACCAAGGCCCGAACCCGCTGCCCGCGGCCCGCCGGGACGCGGCCGGGCGCCTGCATTTCGATGCCGCTGCCTTCGCCGCCCTCGCCTGGCCGCTGATTCTCAACAACAGCCTGCAAGCCCTGCTGAACCTCACCGATACCTGGTTCATCTCGCGGATTTCGCCAACCGCCACGGCCGGAGTCGGTGTGGTTCATTGGCTGATACTCGCCGTCACCTTGCTGGTCGGCGGCGTGGCGATGTGCGTCCAGACCTTCGTGGCCCAGGAGTACGGGGGCGGACACTACCGGCGGGCCGGGCAGAGTGCCTGGGCAGGCGTCTGGGCGTCGCTGGCGACCGCACCGCTGTTCCTGGCCCTCGCTCTCTCCTCGCCCTGGCTCCTCGCACCGTTCGGCCTGCCCACCCCGGTGACCGACGTCGCCCATGAGTACTGGTTCCCGCGCATGCTCGGCGAGCCTCTGGGCCTCGCCCTCTGGGCCCTGCTGGGCTTCCTGAATGGCATCGGCCGCACCCGCACGTCCCTCGTCGCAGGCGTGGTGGTGCTGTCCGCCAATGCCGGGCTCAATCCCCTGTTCATGTTCACTTTCGGTCTTGGGGTGGCCGGGGCTGCCTGGGCCACCAACCTGGCCCAACTCATCGGGCTGGGTACCGTGCTGGCGCTGCTGCTGACCCCTGCCTATCGGCGTCGCTACGCCTTCCACCTCACCTGGCGGCCCCGACTCGCCGGCCTGCGCCGCCATTTCACGCTGGGACTGCCCATGGGGCTCGTGGCCAGTGCAGACCTGCTCGGCGGAGCGCTGTTCCAGTTGCTGATCACCAAGACCGGGACCGTCGGCGGTGCGGCCACGCAAGTCGTGTTCATGCTCACCTCCCTTTGCTACCTCCCGGGTCTGGGGTTCGCCTCTGCCGGCACGACACTGGTCGGCCAGGCCATTGGCGCCGGCAACAAGGACTGGGCCGCCCGACTCGGCAACCTCACCATCCTCATCTCCGCAGGCTACATGGGCACGATGGGACTTCTGCTCGCGGCGCTGGGCCCCTGGTTGATGCCCCTGTTCGTCAATACCACTGCGCCCGAGGGGGCGGCCGTGGTCGCGCTCGGGGTCCAGGTGCTCTGGTTGTCGGCCCTCTACCAGTTCTTCGACGGCCTGAACTTTGGCAGCAGTTTCTGCCTGCGCGGCGCCGGTGACGTGAAGGTGCCCGCCCTGCTCGTGGCCGTGCTCGGCTGGGGATTCTGGATTCCGGCCACGCACATCCTCACCTTCGGGCCCGGCGAGGGCCTGGTGGACTTCCTGCCGGCATTGGGTCTGGGCGCAGCCGGCGGCTGGCTGGCCATCGTCACCTACGTGATGCTGCTCGGCATTTCGATGTTCTGGCGCTGGCGTTCGGGTGCCTGGCGCCGCATCAAGCTCTGAGCAACCCGCCACGGGTCACCCGCCCGCAGGCCCTGGGTGTCACCCCGACGCCGCTCAGGGGGTCAGTTCCCGCACCACGCGGAAGCCCAGGTCGAAAGCACGCAGCGACGGCGCCGCCTGCTCCCGCGCCGCGCTCCGTGCCGATGAGGCACGCGACAGGAAAGAACCTCCGCGGATACCGCGCAGCGTGCACCCCGACCATTCCCAGGCACGACCATCCAGCGGTGCACCGGTGCGGCTCGTGGTCTGGCAGTCCTGTACCCACTCGCGGGCGTTGCCCAGCAGGTCGACGAGGTCGAAGGCATTGGGCTGCAGCCGACCTGCGGTCGACAGTCCGGCATGGCCGTCCCGGCAAGCGGCTTGCCAATGTCCCACCAGTCGCGGCGGGTAGGCGTCGACGGCAGCGCGGTCATAGACATTGGCGTTGTCGCACAGCGTGACCTCGAGGGCATCGGCCACGGGGTCCTTGGTGACGAAACTCCGTGCCGCCGAACTGCCCGCCCGGGCTGCGTATTCCCATTCGATTTCACTGGGCAGCCGGTACTTGCGACCGGTGCTGGTGCTGAGCCATTCGACGTAGGCGCGCGCGTCATCCCAACTGACACAAGTCACGGGCAACTGGGCCGAAGCTTCGGCCAGGGTCGCCTCGCCGGCGTTGTGCCAGGCCATGCCGTCCTCGACCACCCAACCGCCCGCGAACGCCTGGCAGCGCGGCTCGACGGTGTGTCCGGTCGCCTCGGCAAAGGCGCGGAACTGCGCCACGGTGATTTCGGTGCGCGACATCAGGAACGACCGCGCGAGGCGTACGGACCAAGCCGGGGCCTCTCCAGTCGTCGCGTCCGCCTCGGGAGCCTCCGGGGGCGTCCCGTAACGGAACTCGCCCGCTGGCAGCGTCACCAGCAGCGGGCAACTCGGGCAATCGCGAACCTGACCGGGAAGCAGTGCATCGACGGTCGCAACTGGGGCTGCGGTGGGCGTCTCACCGACGGCGGGTAACGATGGGGCGGCATTGGCGGGCGCCGGGGCTGATGCCACGGGGGTCGCCCCCGCGGGTCCCGCGGACGACGGCGCCGGGGTCGACGACCCCGGGACCGGCGAGGCAACGGCAGGCGCGACGGGCGCAGCGGCCGGACCAACGGCGGCCGGACCAATGGCCGCCGGTCGCTGGATGGTGCCGCGGACCGCTTGCGAGTGGACAGCGGGAGAACCCGCGACCCCCAACATCACCGCCGGAAACAGCCACCAGACCCGCCGCCTCGGTGACATCGGGCGTGACGAAGAGGTGCTCACGGATTGAGCTCCATGGCAACACGGAACCCCAGCGCCTCGCTGCGCTCCGCCGCGTCCATGCCGGCACGGGCAGCCGATGCCAGCATCGTCACCGGTGAATTCCAGGCGCCGCCACGAACCACACGCTGCGTGCAGCCACCGACCCAGACCCAGGGCCGCGTATCCACCGGGCGACCGAGGTAATGGTCGGTGTGGCAGTCCTGGGTCCACTCGGCGACATTGCCGGTGAGATCCTGCAGACCGAAGCCGTTGGCATGGAAACGCCCGACGGTCGCGAGTCCGGACTCGCCGTCGCGACAAGGCGCGGGTGCGTGCCCGAGATGGAAAACGTCCTCCGCCCCCAGATCGTAGACATTCCCCTCTCCGCAGGCGAAGGCAAGCGAATCACCCCAGGGATAGGCGGTGCTGCCACCGGCTCGCGCCGCGTATTCCCATTCCGCCTCGCTCGGCAGGCG
>JBJTPC010000031.1:0-2182 GCA_046074905.1 Gammaproteobacteria bacterium | reverse complement strand
GCTGGCGGCCTGGGCCGTGGCCGGCGAGGAGTGGCGCTTCCTGCGACACTTCTGGCTCGATTATCCCTTCGCCCTGCTTTACGGCTGGCTGGGCTGGCGCTGGCGCCACCGGGGCCTGGCCGGCTGGCTGGTGCTGGGAGCCGCGGTCATGGATCTGCTGGAGAACACGCTGCACCTGGGCTTCATGGCGCTGCCGGCGGCGCTGCCCGAGGCGGCTTACCTGTTGGCTGGATGGGCCGCCATGGTCAAGTTCAAGTTGCTGGCTGTGGCGGCGCTGGTGGCCGGGGTTCGCCGCTGGCGGCGTCGGAGTGTGTGAGAATCAGCGCATGAAGTATTTGCACACCATGGTCCGCGTGACGGATCTCGAGGCCTCGTTGGCCTTCTACTGCCAAGGCCTCGGACTCGCCGAACTGAAGCGGACCGACTACCCTGCCGGGCGGTTCACGCTCGTCTTCCTCGCCGCTCCGGGGGACGAGTCCGCGCAGGTGGAACTGACCTACAACTGGGATCCCGATCCCGAGCCCTACGGCATCGGTCGTGCCTTCGGCCACCTGGCGTACGAGGTCGATGACATCTACGCCGTCTGCGAGCGGTTGCAGTCGCTGGGGTACACCATCCATCGCCCCCCGCGGGATGGCCGCATGGCCTTCGTGCGCAGCCCGGATCGCATCTCGGTCGAACTGCTGCAGCAGGGCGGAGCGCAGGCGCCCCGGGAGCCCTGGGTCTCGATGCCGAACACGGGGACCTGGTAGCCCGTGGGCCGGCTGTTTCTGGCACTGCTGGCGTTCGTCGCCATCGTGGTCGCGCTGCGTGCCGCCCGCGGCGAGAGTCTGCGCGCGAGCGCCGGTCAGGTGCGCCGTCGCCGCTGGCCCTGGGAAATCATCGCCGTGGCATTGGTGGTCATCGCGGTGTTCGGGTTGTTCTGGCGGCGCTGGTTCGATACCTGAACCAGCCCTCCGGGGAGGCCGCGGGCATCCCCGGCGGATACCGGTCCACGTCGGCTAATCCCGCTTTGGCGGCTCGGTCGGACCGGCCGGTGAGGCCGGTGCGGGCGTGTCACCGGCGCGCTGATGCCAGGCGGCCAGCACGGCCGATTCCCGCTCGCGACTCAATCCCGACCGCAGCTTCGCCTGTTGCTCCGCCGGACGGGTGCGGTGCCATTCCAGCGTGGTGCGGACCGTGTCGTCGACCGCACGGATGGCAAGGCCCGCGGCCGCGGCACGGGCGTTGCTGACCCGGGACGCAGCCAGTTCCTCGCCTGCCGGCGGAATCCAGACCGGCATGTCGGACCAGGGCGCCACCTGCTGGCCGGCGAGGAAGGCACTGTCCGCCCAGGTGAAGCGGGCATCGCTGCCTGATACCCGCCGGCAACTCTCGAGCAGCGCTCCCATGGTGAATTGTCCAGGGGCGGAACACGCATTGAACACCCCGGTCACGCGCTGCTCGCCGGTGCGCAGGACGAAGGCGGCGAGATCACGGACGTCGACCCATTGCACACCGTCCGCCGGCGTCCCCGGCGCCAGGACCTCGCCGCCCGCCGCCACGCGGGCCGGCCAGTAGGTGAACCGGTCGGTGCGGTCCCGCGGACCGACGATCAGTCCTGGCCGGATGTTGGTTACCCGACCCGGCAGGGCCGTTTCCGCCGCCGCTTCGCACAGCGCCTTCAGGCCGCCATAGGTCTCGCCGGTGATTTGCTCGACGGCGGGATCCGCCAGCCGGGCCACCGGCGAGTTCTCGTCGTTGGGCTTCGCGAACGAGGCGTACACCGAGATCGTGGAAATGAAGACGTAGTGCCGCGTCTGGCTCGCCAGCAGTTCGGCGGAGAGCTTGACGTGGCGCGGCACGTAGCCGCTGGTGTCGATGACGAGATCCCACTCGCGCCCGCGCAGTGCGTCGAGCTGGCCGTTGCGGTCCCCAAGGAGCGTCTCGACCTGCTCCACGCCCTTGAACAGGTCCGGGGCCGTCTTGCCGCGATTGAACAGGGTGACGCGATGGCCTGCCGCCAGGGCCTGTTCGACGAGCGCGGGTCCCAGAAAGGCCGTTCCACCGAGGACCAGCAGGCGCAGGGATGGCTGCCGCGCAGCCAGTGCAGCGCGCGGCCCGAAGGCTGCCAGCGCACCGGCGGCGCCCAGCCAGCCGAGGGCCTGGCGGCGCGAGGCATCAGGTTGTCCCGGGTCGCGGG
>JBJTPC010000030.1:0-4899 GCA_046074905.1 Gammaproteobacteria bacterium | reverse complement strand
GCTGCCTTCCTGCACCCTGGCGGTGTGGTATCCCGTCAAGGAAGGCGCCGTGGCCCGGCGCTTCCTCGAAGCGATGCGGGCCAGCGGCATCCGCCGTCAGTGGGTGGCGGAGCTTTGCATCCATCCGGACGACTCCCATGTGGGCCTGAACGGCAGCGGGGTATGGGTAGTGAACCCGCCGTGGCAGTATGGCGAGCAGATGGCGCCCGCCCTGCCATGGCTCCACCGTGCGCTCTCGCCGTCGGGACGGGGGCGCTGGCGGAACGCGGAATGGGTCGGCGAGTGAGCCGCCGGGCAATGCCCGGCGGCAACAACGAGGCGAGGTGGTCATGAGCAACTGGCAGTTCCCGGGAGGCGGTTTTCCACGCATCCGTCCACGCCGACTGCGCGCGGACGATTTCTCGCGACGCATGGTCCGCGAGCACCGCCTGACGGCGGATGACCTGATCTGGCCGGTCTTCGTACTCGACGGCGAGAACCGCCGCGAGGCGGTGAGAACCCTTCCGGGCGTCGATCGCTTGTCCATCGATCTGCTGCTGCCGGAGGCGGAGGCCGCCTTCCGGCTGGGGGTACCCGCCATCGCGCTGTTCCCGGTCACCGCGCCGGAAGCGAAATCACTCGATGGCGCCGCCGCCTGGGACCCCGAGGGGCTCGTCCAGCGCACGGTGCGTGCGCTCAAGACGGCCCTTCCCGGACTCGGCGTGGTCACCGACGTGGCGCTCGATCCCTACACCACGCACGGCCAGGACGGCATCATCGACGCCCGCGGCTACGTGCTGAACGACGTCACCGTGGACGCCCTCGTCCGGCAGGCCTTGTCCCATGCTGCGGCCGGGGCCGACGTGGTCGCGCCCTCGGACATGATGGATGGCCGCATCGGCGCACTGCGCGATGCCCTCGAGACCGCCGGGCACGTCAACACCCGCATCCTCGCCTACTCGGCCAAGTACGCCTCGGCCTTCTATGGCCCCTTCCGCGATGCAGTCGGCAGCGCAGCCAATCTCGGCAAGGCGGACAAGTTCACCTACCAGATGGATCCCGCCAACGGCGACGAGGCCCTGCGCGAGGTCGCCCTGGATCTTGCCGAGGGCGCGGACATGGTGATGGTGAAACCCGGTCTGCCGTACCTCGACATCGTGAGGCGCGTGAAGGAGACCTTCGGGGCCCCGACCTTCGCGTACCAGGTGAGCGGCGAGTACGCGATGCTGATGGCCGCCGTGCAAGGCGGCATGCTCGACGAACGCAAGGGCATCCTGGAGGCCTTGACCTGCTTCAAGCGCGCAGGTGCCGACGGCATCCTGACCTACTTCGCCCCACAGGTGGCCCGCTGGCTCAAGGACGGCTGAACGGCATGTCGCTCGATTCCCCCGATGCGGACCGCTACGTGCTCTTCGGGCATCCGGTGGCCCAGAGCAAGTCACCCTTCATCCATGGCCTGTTCGCCCGCCAGCTGGCGCAATCCATGACCTACCGGCTCGTCGATGTCGGTCCGGGCGACTTCACCGCGACCGCGCAGCGATTCTTCATCGATGGCGGTGCGGGCGCGAACGTGACGGTTCCCCACAAGACCGCTGCGGTGGAACTCGCCGACGAACTCACGCCGGAAGCGGAACGCGCCGGGGCGGTGAACACCCTGGCGGCGCGCGACGACGGTACCTTGCTCGGCGCCAACACCGATGGTCTCGGGCTGTTGCGTGATCTCGAGACCAACCTCGGCTTGTCACTGGCCGGCAAGCGACTGCTGGTGCTGGGCGCCGGTGGCGCGACGCGTGGCATCCTCGAGCCGCTGCTCCGGGCCCGACCGGCGTTCCTGCATATCGCCAACCGGACCCCGGCGCGGGCAATCGAACTGGCGGCAGCGTTCAGCGATCTCGGTCATGTCGAGGGCGGCGGCTACGCGGATCTCGCGGACCAGTCACCCTTCGACCTGATCCTCAACGCCACGGCGGCCAGTCTCGCCGGCGAAGTCCCGCCAGTGCCGGTGCGACTGTTCACCCGCGAGACCGTGGCCTACGACCTCGCCTACGCGCGCGGTGACACGCCCTTCACGCAATGGGCGCGCAGCCGCGGCATGACGCAAACCCACAAGGGCTTCGGGATGCTGGTGGAGCAGGCCGCCGCCGCCTTCGCACTGTGGCGGGGAGTGCGCCCGGAGACGGCGCCGGTGCTCGAGGCATTGCGCTCGCTGTAGGACCGGGGCAGGTGCAGCGATTGCCTTGCAGCCATCGCCCGACCCGACGCCATCGGCTAGGTACTGCCGGACTCCGCCAGGTACTCGTCCTTGATGCGGACGTAGTGCTGGGCGCCGTAGCGCAAGCGCTCCGCCTGCTCCGGCGACAATGCGCGCATCTGGCGCGCCGGGTTCCCTGCCCACAGGGTCCGCGGCGGCAGGATCTTGCCGGGCGGCACCAGTGCACCGGCGGCGACGATCACCTCGTCGCCCACCACCGCACCGTCCAGCACCACCGCTCCCATGCCGATGAGGACGCCATTGCCCACCGTGCAGGCATGCAGGACGGCCTTGTGCCCGATGGTGACGTCATCGCCGATCACCAGCCCGAGCCCTCCCGGCGTGTACGGACCGTCATGGGTCACGTGGAGCACCACGCCATCCTGGACGCTGGTGCGGGCCCCGACACGGATTGGCGCGACATCGCCGCGGATGACGGCGCACGGCCATACGGAACTGTCGTCGCCGAGCTGCACGTCGCCGATGACCACGGCGGCCTGGTCGACGTATACCCGCTCCCCCAGGCGCGGGAAAATGCCGCGCCATTGCCTCAGTTTCATGCTCCGTCCCCTGTCCAGCGCCGGCACGGGGCCTTCAGCGCATCGTCACGAATTCCTCGGCCGCCGTCGGATGGATGGCGACGGTATCGTCGAAGTCCCGCTTGGTGGCACCCATCTTCATGGCTACCGCGAACCCCTGCGTCATCTCGTCGGCGCCCTGACCGATGACGTGCAGCCCGACCACACGCTCTTCCGGCCCCACGCATACCAGCTTCATCAAGGCCTTGGGCTTGCGCGTCCCGAGGGCGTAGTACATCGGCACGAAGGTCGAGCGATAGATCTTGATCGCATCCCCATGCTGCGCACGTGCCTCGGCCTCGGTGAGGCCCACCGTCCCGATGGGCGGATGCGAGAACACGACGGTGGCGATGCCGTGGTAGTCCAGCTTGCGACCCGTCATGCCACCGAACTCGCGATCGGCAAGCCGCCGTCCGGCAGCGATGGCCACGGGTGTCAGGGGCGCACGACCGGTGACGTCACCGATGGCCCAGACACCCGGCACGTTGGTGGCCTGCCATTCGTCCACCGGGATGCAGCCCTGCGCATCCTGCATCACGCCGGCCGCGGCGAGGCCCAGTCCGTCCACGGCCGGCGCACGGCCGATGGCCCAGAGCACCGTATCGAAGCCGGCGAAGCGGCGACCATCCTCGACCACCAGCGTCCTGCCGCCATCGGCATCCGCCTCGACGGCAGCCGGCACGGCCTGCGTGAGGATTTCCAGGCCATCGGCCTGCATCTGCACCATCAGCGCCTCGGCGATCGCGGCATCGAAATGGCGCAGCACGCGGTCGTGACGCACGAACAGCGACACTTTCGCACCCAGCGAGGCCAGCACCCCGGCGATCTCCACCGCGATGTAGCCGCTGCCCACGATGGCCACACGCCGGGGACACTGTTCGAGCGCAAAGAATCCGTCGGAATCGATGCCGAGTTCGGCACCGGGGATCTGCGGGCGGGAGGGATAACCACCGGTGGCGATGACGACATGCCGGGCGGTCACGCGCCGCCCCCCTGCGTCCAGCGTATGGGCATCGAGGAAGCGGCCGCGCCCCTGCAGCCAGTCGATGCCCTTGCGCTCGAGGTTGCCCGCATAGATGCCGTTGAGCCGCTGCACGTAGGCATCGCGCCCCGTCTTGAGGGCGGCCCAATCGTGACCACCCGTCTCCACGGCGAAACCGTAGTCGCGCGCCTCGTGCAACCCATGGGCGAGCTGGGCGGCATTCCACATCACCTTCTTCGGCACGCAGCCGACGTTGACGCAGGTGCCGCCGAGACGGCCGCTCTCGATGATGGCGACCTTGGCGCCATACTCGCGCGCCCGCTGGGCCGCAGCCAGTCCGCCGCTGCCGCCACCGATGCATACCAGATCGTAATCGAAGCTCACTGGCCAGTCCCGTGTCACGCCCGTCGATGGGCCTGCCCCATGATATACAGTCGCCAATCCCCGCGGAGACAGCCATGGTCGCCAACCTCATCCTCCTCGCCGTGCTGGTCGCCGTCGGCCTCTGGGTCGTCGGTCTCTACAACGGGCTGGTCCGGCTGCGCGAGGGCGTGCGGGCGGCCTGGTCGAACATCGGGGTGGTGCTGAAGCAGCGCCATGAGGAGTTGCCGAAGCTGGTGGAGGCCTGCCGCCAGTACATGGCGCACGAGCAGGCCACGCTCGAGCGCGTGATGCAGGCGCGTGGGGCGGTGGCCAGTGCGCAGGGGAGTGGCAACATCGCCGCGCTGGGTGCTGCCGAAGGCAGGCTGCGCGCCGGTCTCGGACAGTTGTTCGCCCTGGTCGAGGCTTATCCCGACCTCAAGGCGGATACCGGCTTCGCGCAACTTGCCGCACGCATCAGCGCCCTCGAGGACCAGATTGCCGACCGGCGCGAGTTGTACAACGACAGCGTCAACCTGAACAACATTCGCGTCGACAGTGTCCCGGATGTATTCATCGCCAGGGCCTGCGGGTTCCAGCGCGCAGCCTTGCTGGAGTTCACGGCGACCGAAACCGCGGACATCGATCTGCGCCAGTTGTTCCGCAACTGAGGGATACCGGCATCGCCATGTGGCTGCCGATGGTCATTGCGTCCGCCGGACTGGTGGCACTGTGGTTCGGCTGGCGTG
>JBJTPC010000029.1:0-5339 GCA_046074905.1 Gammaproteobacteria bacterium | reverse complement strand
GCCGGCGGCGAAAGCATCCTGCTCGCCGGGCAGGAAGTCGCGCCGGCAATCCGTACCGAGGAGGCCGGTGCCGCCGCGTCGCGCGTGGCCGCGTGGCCGGAGGTCCGTGCCGCGCTGGTGGAGCGGCAGCGCGCTTTTGCCTTGCCGCCCGGTCTGGTGGCGGACGGGCGGGACATGGGGTCGGTGATCTTTCCCGACGCCGGGCTGAAGGTGTTCTTGACCGCCAGCGCCGAGGAGCGCGCGGCGAGACGGCATAAGCAGTTGATGGAAAAGGGGATTAGTGCGAATCTCGCCGCCCCTTCGAGGGAGATTGCCGAGCGCGAGCGCCGCGATGCCACCCGACCGGTGGCCCCGTTGGTAGCCACGCCCGATGCCATCACCATCGATTCGACGCGCCTCCCGCCGGGGGCCGTGGTGGAGCAGGTGCTGGCATCGGCACGGGCCCGCTTCGGCATCGGTTAGGGGCGCACCCGGTGCGAGGCCAGGCGGAAGACCGTCCGGTCCGCGAGTAGCAACCCGCCGGCTTTCCCGTGCAACCCACGGTCCGGCACAACCCAAGAGAGGCGGCGCCTTTCCGGCCCGCAATCCCACCCCATGAGCGAATCTTTTGCCGAACTGTTTGAACAGAGCCTGGCCTCCCAGCGCATCAAGCCTGGCCAGATCCTCACCGGCCTCATCGTCTCCGTCGGTCCCGACTTCGTCGTGGTCAACGTCGGCCTGAAGTCCGAGGCGGTCATCGAGGTCGAACAGTTCAAGAACGAGAAGGGCGAAGTCGAAGCCGTTGTCGGCGAGATGGTCGAAGTGGCCCTCGACAGCGTCGAGGACGGTTCGGGTGCCACGCGCCTGTCCCGCGAGAAGGCCAAGCGCGCCCGCACCTGGACGCGCCTCGAGCAGGCCTTCAACGACCAGGCCATCGTGCAGGGCATCATCAACGGCCGCGTCAAGGGCGGCTTCACCGTCGAGATCGACAACGTCCGCGCCTTCCTGCCGGGCTCGCTGGTCGATGTCCGTCCCGTCCGCGATCCGTCCTACCTCGAGGGCAAGGTCCTCGAGTTCAAGGTCATCAAGCTGGACCAGAAGCGCAACAACGTGGTCGTGTCGCGCCGTGCGGTCGTCGAGCAGGAGTACAGCGCCGAGCGTTCGGCTCTCCTCGACAACCTCCAGGAAGGCGCCATCGTCAAGGGCGTGGTCAAGAACCTCACGGACTACGGCGCGTTCGTCGACCTCGGTGGCATCGACGGCCTCCTGCACATCACCGACATGGCGTGGAAGCGCGTCAAGCACCCCTCCGAGGTGGTCAAGGTCGGCGATGAAATCGATGTGCGCATCCTCAAGTTCGACCGCGAGCGCCAGCGCGTCTCGCTGGGCATCAAGCAGCTCGGTGCGGATCCGTGGCAGCATATCGCCCGTCGCTACCCGGCCGAGAGCCGCATCTGGGGCAAGGTCACGAACATCGCCGACTACGGCTGCTTCGTCGAGATCGAGGAGGGCGTCGAGGGCCTCGTCCACGTGTCCGAGATGGACTGGACGAACAAGAACGTCAACCCGGGCAAGGTGGTGCAGGTCGGCGAGGAAGTCGAGGTGATGGTCCTCGACATCGACGAGGAGCGTCGCCGCATCTCGCTGGGCCTCAAGCAGTGCAAGCCCAATCCGTGGAAGGAGTTCTCCGAGAACTACAACCGCGGCGACCGCGTGTCGGGGCAGATCAAGTCCATCACGGACTTCGGCATCTTCATTGGTCTGGCCGGCGGCATCGACGGCCTCGTGCACCTCTCGGACATCTCCTGGGACGTGCCCGGCGAGGAAGCCGTGCGCAATTACGCGAAGGGCGCGACGCTCGAGGCGATGGTGCTCTCCATCGATCCGGAGCGTGAGCGCATCTCGCTCGGCATCAAGCAGATGGCCAAGGATCCGTTCTCGGGCTACATCGCCGACCATCCCAAGGGCAGCATCGTCCGCGGCGTGGTGCGCGAGGTGGATGCTCGCGGCGCAGTCATCGATCTCGAGGGCGGCGTGGAAGGCTACCTGCGTGCGTCCGAACTGGCTCGCGACCGCGTCGAGGATGCGCGGACCGTGCTCAAGGTCGGCGAGGAGATCGAAGCCCGCTTCACGGGTGTCGACCGCAAGACCCGCTCCATCGCGCTCTCCATCAAGGCCAAGGAGGCCCATGAGGAAGCCGAGGCAGTGTCGCAGTACGGTGGTTCGGCAGAGTCGACGGGCACGAGCCTGGGTGATCTGCTGAAGGCCCAGCTGTCCGATCGCAACGAAGGCTGACGGACGGCCACCGGCGGGGCTGCAAGGCCCCGCCGGCGGCGACCTCCATCCCTCCCGGTTCCCGTGATGCAGGCGCAAGCATGACGAAGTCCGAACTCATCGAACTCATCACTGCCAAGCAGCAACATCTTCCCGCCAAGGACGTGGAACTGGCGGTCAAGCAACTGCTGGACATCATGGGTGATGCCCTCGCCAACGGCGAGCGTATCGAGATCCGTGGTTTCGGCAGCTTCTCCCTGCACTTCCGTCCACCTCGCCTGGGTCGCAACCCGAAGACCGGCGAAGCGGTGCCGCTGGTCGGCAAGTACGTTCCTCATTTCAAGCCCGGCAAGGATCTCCGCGACCGGGTGAACGAAGGCCAGGCCTACCCCATCCGGGAGTAGACCCCGTGGCCGTCCCAGCGTCGGTCCCCGAGCCCCTGACCCATGGTTGTCGGCCATCTTCTCCGTAATCTCGCGATCGTGGCGGCGGCCGTCGTGTTCGGCTGGTATGCCGCGCGGCGCTGGCGCATCGGCGGCACGCCACAGCCGCGACCGGCTTCGCGCGAGTACCTCGCAGGACTCAATTTCCTGGTGCAGGACCAGCCGGATCGGGCCCTCGAGGCCTTCCTGCGTGCGGTCGAGGTGGACCGCGACACGGTCGAGATGCACCTTGCCCTCGGCGCCCTGTACCGGCGGCGTGGCGAACTGGATCGCGCCATCCGGGTTCACCAGAATCTGATCAGTCGCGAGGATCTCGAGCCGCGTCATCGCGAGCAGGCCACTTATGCGCTGGCCCAGGACTATCTCCGTGCCGGACTCCATGACCGTGCGGAAAAGCTGCTCGAAGGCCTCGCCGCGGGGGGCACGTTCCGGCTGGCGGCCCTGAAGGATCTGCTGCGCTTGTTCGAGTTGCAGCGTGAGTGGGCACGGGCCATGGAGACGGGCCAGGCACTGGCGCGCGTCGGTCGGCTCAACAGCGAGACCGCAGTGGCCCACTATGCCTGCGAGCTTGCCGGTGCCGCGATGGCGGCAGGGGACTGGGATGGCGCACGCGAGCAACTGAAGAGCGCCCGTGCCGAACTCAAGAGGTTTCCTCGTGCGTCGCTGCTGCGGGCGGAACTGGCCATCCACGAGGGTCGACCGCTTGAAGCGATGGAGTGGCTGCGCCGCGTGCTGGAGGCACAGCCGGACCTGGCGCCCGAGGCGCTGCCCCGGGTACGCCGAGCGGTGGTCGCAGGCGGCGATGCTGCCTTGGCGCTGGAGTGGTTGACGAGGGCGCCGGCGGAGGTGAGAGCACATGTGGTCCAGGCCGCCCTGCTGGGTGACTACCTCGACTTGCCACAGCTCGCGGAGCTTACCCGTACCCATCTGCTGGAACGGCCCGGCATCGGCGAAATCCTGCGCGCCCTGTTGCCGACGGGTGCCTCGCTCGACGATGCCCAACTGGCCGCAGTCTGCGCGGCACTGCGCAAGCAGGCACGCAAGAACGCCCGCTATCGTTGCCAGCACTGCGGTTTTTCCAGTACGGCCTTCTTCTGGCAGTGCCCCGGTTGCAAGACCTGGGATGGCTTCAAGCCGCTGGCGGAGATCGATGTCCTGCTGCCGGCGCCGCAGGAAGTGAAACCAGCCTGACGGCTTGCTCCCGGGCTTGCTTCCGGGCTTGCTTCCGATGGAAAGGGCATTTTTGGGCCCGATCGAGGCCGTTTCTGCCGCCGCGCGCGCGGGACGCGCCCAAACCAGACGTTTTCGCCATCAATGGCGGAGCCACCTTCGGTCGTGGGGCGGCATCCTGCAGGCGTCCGGGAGCCGGAGTTGGTTCCCGCCCACTGCAAGGAGCAATTCGATGAACATGATTTCTTCCCCCGGAACGCGCGGTCCGCTGCGTACCCGTTCCCGCCTCTTCGCTGCCGGCCTCGCCTTGACGGCCGGGCTGGTGGTGCTGGTGCCGGCCATGGCCGGTCCGGTGAACGTCAACACCGCGGATGCACGCACCCTCCAGAAGGAGTTGGTGGGCGTGGGGCCGGCCAAGGCGGCGGCCATCGTGGCTGCGCGCGAAAAGAACGGGCCGTTCAAGTCGCTGGAGGACGTGGCACGCGTCAAGGGCGTCGGCAAGAAGCTGGTGGAGCGCAATCGCGGCAACCTGCGCCTCGATGCAAAGGCTCCGGCGTCAGCGGGTGCCGACGGCGGCTGAGGGTTCGGCCGGTCACGGAAAGGACACGGTTGTACGCTAGAATGGCGGGGTCCCGTTCAAGGAAGAAGCCATGACCCGAGCCATCCGCACCGCCGTTTTCCCCGTGGCCGGCCGCGGCACGCGTTTCCTGCCGGCCACCAAGGCCAGCCCGAAGGAAATGCTGCCGGTGGTCGACAAGCCGCTGATCCAGTATGCCGTGGAGGAAGCGCTTGCCGCCGGAGCGGAGAATCTGGTGTTCATCACGGGCAGCAGCAAGCGTGCGATCGAAGACCATTTCGATTCCGATCCCGAGTTGGAGTCGGCGCTGGAGGCCCAGGGCAAGCAGGATCTTCTCGACAGTCTGCGCGGCATCCTGCCGCGGCATGCCAACTGCATCTACATCCGCCAGCCTGCACCTCTCGGACTCGGTCATGCCGTGCTTTGTGCGCGACCGGTGGTGGGTGACGAGCCGTTCTTCGTGCATCTGGCGGACGATCTGATCGACGCGCGAGTCCCTTGTCTTGCCCAGATGGCGGAGGTGCACGGCCGCCATGGCGGCAGCGTGCTGGGCGTCGAGATCGTGGATCCGGCGGAGACCCACAAATACGGCATCGTGGCCACCGAGACCGAGTCCGGGTCCTCGCCCCGCGTGTCGCGCGTCCAACGGATCGTCGAGAAACCGCGTGCTGGCACGGCCCCCTCCAACCTTGCCGTGGTGGGCCGGTATATCCTGTCGGGCGCAATCTTCTCGCGCCTCGAGAAAATCGGTCGTGGTGCCGGTGGAGAGATCCAGTTGACGGATGGCATTGCGGCCCTGCTTGCCGACGAGGCAGTCCGTGCCTACGCATTCGAGGGCAAGCGCTACGACTGTGGTTCCAAGCTGGGCTACCTCGAGGCCACCGTCGAGTTCGGGC
>JBJTPC010000028.1:0-3715 GCA_046074905.1 Gammaproteobacteria bacterium | reverse complement strand
GTAGTAGAAGCCGTCCTCGACGACCGGACCGATGGTGACCTGCGCGTTCGGGTACAGCGCTTGTACCGCCTGCGCCAGCAGGTGGGCCGTGGAGTGACGGATGATTTCGAGCGCGTCCGGACTCTTGTCCGTGACGATCTCTAGGCGCGCGTCGGACCCGATGGCGTGACTGGTATCGACGAGACGCCCATCCACACGGCCGGCAAGCGCGGCCTTGGCGAGTCCCGCACCGATCGAGGCGGCCACCTGGCCTACCGTCACGGGGTGGTCGAAACTGCGTTGACTGCCGTCCGGCAGGGTAATCGTGGGCATGGGACGTCCTGGCTTGGCATTCGGGCCCGATACCCCGCGGCACGGACACCCTAGCCCGTCATTTTCTCACAAACGGAAGCGGCCCGTTCCGTCGCCACCGTGAAATCCCGTACATGGCTCGAGGCCACCCAGACGGTGAAGCCGTCCTCCTCGCGAACCACCACGGCGGGACAGTCGAACGGCATCGCCGCCGCACACTGCCGCCCTGCGGGGAGGACCGCCGCGACGTTGAGCGCCGACGCCAGCGTGGGCCCTGCCGATTGACCACGGAGCGGGATGGCGGCGTACTTGCCCGTGACATCCGCACCTACCCCGCCGACGGTCGCCGACAACGCGTCGACCAGCGCCAAGGTCGCCGTCCGGGGACCCACCAGCAACCAGCGGCCCGGGGCAAAGTGCATCGCAAGCGTTCCGGCGACCGCATCACGGTGGACACTCCCGGGCGTTGCCGCGCGGAACCACGCGGGACCGCCGGGCACACCACCCTCCGCCGAATCCGTATCCGGGAGCGACACCCACTCGAATTGACTCATGACTGCCCCCGCGCCCGTCGCCCTTCCGGATCGAAGTGCAACGGCGGCACGACCATCACCGGCACCTCGCTCCCGCGCAGCGGATCTCGCGCCATCAGGCAGGCACCAACCGGGATCCGTCGGGCAACGAAACCGAGCGCAACGGTCTGCGCCAACTGCGGACTGAAAACCGCGGAGGTGACATGACCCAGGGGTATCGGCTGACCCGACGTCGCCGTGAGCTGCGCGCCGGCGAGGAAGGCCGTGCGACCGTCCGCCGCACGCAACCCGACCAGTCGTGGCCTGTCCGGCTCGTGGAAGGCAGGTCGTTGCAGCAACTCGCGACCGAGACAGGGATTCCCCTGCGCCAGCATTCCCTCGAGGCCGAGATCCATGGGGGTCACCTGGCCATTGATTTCCGAGGACGTCAGCAACCCCTTTTCGACCCGCAGGATATCGAGGGCATCGAGTCCGTAGGGCTGCAGCCCGGCGACCTGCAGGGAACGCCAGAGACCGACCGCGTCCGCGCGTGGCACATGCAACTCGTAGGCCAGTTCCCCGGAGAAACCCGCCCGCAGCACCCGCAGCACTTCCGTCCGCCCGGCAGCGGGCGGCAGGTCCGTGAAATCCATCGGCCGCAAGGCGACCACGCGTGCAGCAAGTTCATCGCCGACGACCGCGCCGACGGCACGAGCACTGCCCGGCCCTGCCACCGCGATGACCGCCCAGCGGTCGGTGACATCGACCAGTGCCACCCGGCGGTCGTGTTGGCCGAAGGCGAGGTAATGCTCCAGATGGGACAGCACGTGCTGGCCATGACTCGAACTGGTGGTCAGGACGAAGCGGTCCTCCGCTTCGCGAATGACCAAGCCGTCATCGAGCACCATCCCGTCCTCGCGGAGCATCACCCGGTAGGCGCAACGGCCGACGACCAGTGAACTCACCTTGGTCAGGTAGAGGTGGTCGAGAAAAGCCGCGGCTGCCGGCCCGGCCACGAGAATCTTGCCAAGGGTGGAAGCATCGCAGATGCCGCCCTCGGCCCGAACCCGCCGCGCCTCGATTACGGCCGCCCGCTCGGCGTCCGGTCCGTTAGGGGAATAGAAACGTGGCCGCAGCCAGATGCCCATGGGCTCCGGCGGGCCACCTGCAGCAACGTGCTCGTCATGGAGAGGCGTCTGGCGCAGTGGCTTGAAACCCCGTCCGACCCGGCTACCGACCAGCGTTGCAAGGGGCACTGCCATGAGCGGCGGTCTCGACCGGCTCGGGCGGCTCGCGCCCGGTGCCAAACCCAGCAACTCGGCCAGGACCGCTGCACCGAGGTGACCGCCGACCCGCCCCTGATCCGTGCCGATACCGAGCGTGGTATAGCGCTTGGCGTGCTCGATATCGACGAATCCCTCGGCGATGGCCACCCGGAGATCGGCCATCGTGACGTCGTTTTGCAGGTCGAGATAAACCCTCGCCTCGTCCCGCGGTTCACAAGGAACACGATGAAACTGCTGCAATCGCGGCGCGGGATCACCGGTGGCGGGATGGGTACCGCCAAGGACTTCCGATAACTCCCAGACCCCCGCCGCTGCTCCAATCGTCCTGCCCACCGGGAGTCCCCGGTTCGGCATCCAACCGCCGCTGACGAGCAAGGTCGAACAGGCAATGCGCTCGACGGTTCCGCCCGCCAGGGATCGGACCTCAACGGCAGAGAGCTCCTTACTTCCGCGGGCCTCCGCGACCACGCTGCCGACGAGACAGCGGATGCCGACGGCCTCCAGCATGGCGATGGCAGCCGCGGTCCATTCCGTGGTCCCCGCATCGGCACGTACATCGATGATTGCCCGCAGGTCAGCGCCGCAGCCGCGCAGTCGCAGGGCCGTGGCATACAGGCGGTCGTGGTTGCCGAACAGTACCGTGGGTCCCTGCGGCATCACCCCGTAACGGGAGGCGAAGCGCTCTGCGGCGCCGGACAGCATCACGCCGGGCAGATCATTCCCGGGAAATGCCAGAGGCTGCTCCACCGCGCCGACGGCATTGACCACTTCTCCGGAGCGAATCCGGAAATGACATGCGCCCGCCAGCGACCCGTGCGGCGTGGAGAAGGCGAAGACCTCGCCACCCGATTCCGCCACCGCCATGGTATCGAGCAGCAGGCGCAGACTCCCCGAGGGACCCGGGGCGGGACTCCGGCGACCTGCCCGGACCGACCGCGCGACACGGCCGACGTCCGTGCACCGCGTGACCACGGCCTTGAACCACTCGTGGGCCGGCTGTCCGTCGATCACCGCATCCTCGAACTCGAGCTCGCCACCGATGACGGGTTCGCGCTCGCAGACGACCACGCGCTGTCCCCGGCGCACCGCCGCCCAGGCCTCCGCCATTCCTGCCGGGCCCGCGCCGATCACCAGCACGTCGCAATCGATGCATTCCTCCCGGACCGGCGCGGACGCCTGGCCGCCGCCAATGCCCGGAGCAGTACCGAGCCCGGCCAGGCGGCGGATCACCGGCTCGAACCATCGCCATGACGGCCACATGAAGGTCTTGTAATAGAAGCCTGCCGTGAACAGCCGACTGCCGGCCTGCAACAGCGACGCGAGGTCCCAGCGCAAACTCGGCCAGCGGTTCTGCGTCCGCAGCACCATCCCGGGACGCAGGCGCAACTGGGTCGCCGGCACGTTCGGCACGACGTCGGGCTCTTCCCCTGCGGTCAACAGCGCACAAGGCTCATCGGGGCCGCCCGTGAACACGCCGCGCAGCCGTCGCGACTTGACGCTGCGTCCGAAATGCCGGATTCCGTGCGCGAGCAGCGCCGAGGCCGCGGTATCCCCTTCCCGTGCGCAGAACTCCTCGCCGTCGAACGTGAACGTGAAGGCACCCTCGCCAAGACGGGTCCCGTAACG
>JBJTPC010000027.1:0-3309 GCA_046074905.1 Gammaproteobacteria bacterium | reverse complement strand
TTGTCCTGCTGCATGGCCTCAAGGTGCCGGTGACGCGTATCGGCCGCATGGCGGGACAGTACGCGAAGCCGCGCAGCGCGGACACCGAGACGCGCGACGGCGTGACGCTGCCATGCTACCGGGGCGACATCGTGAACCGTCCGGGATTCTCGGCCGCCGAGCGCGATCCCGATCCCACGCTCCTCCTGCGGGGCTACGAGCGGGCCGCCCTGACGCTCAATTTCGTGCGTTCCCTGGTGGACGGGGGCTTCGCCGACCTCCATCACCCGGAGTACTGGGACCTCGATTTTTTCAGCCATTCGCCGAATGTTGAGGCCTACCGCGCCATCGTCGACTCCATCGGCGGCGCCTTGCATTTCCTCGAGGCCATCACGGGTCGGCCGGTGGATGACTCCTACCGGGCCGCTTTTTACGCCAGTCACGAAGGCCTCATCCTGCACTACGAGCAGGCCCAGACCCGGCATATCGCCCGACGCAACGCCTGGTACAACCTGTCGACGCACATGCCGTGGATCGGCCTGCGGACGGCGCAACTGGAGGGTGCGCATGTCGAGTACTTCCGGGGAATCGCCAACCCGGTCGGGGTGAAGGTCGGCGCGGCCATGGACGACGGTTGGCTGCAGGAACTGGTTCAGGTCCTCAATCCCCATCACGAGCCCGGTCGTCTGACCCTGATCCATCGCTTCGGTGCCGACAAGATCGCGACCCATTTGCCGCGAATGGTCGATGCCGTGCGCCGTACCGGAGTACCGGTGTTGTGGGTGGCCGACCCGATGCATGGCAACACCGAGTCGACCGCGCAGGGCTACAAGACACGCCGGTTCGAGAACATCCTCAGCGAACTGGAGCAGGCCTTCCAGGTCCACGAGGATTGCGGCAGTCGTCTGGGGGGCGTGCATCTCGAGTTGACCGGAGACAAGGTCACCGAGTGCACCGGTGGGGCCCGCAACTTGTCCGCAGAGGACCTGTCCCGCGCCTACCGTTCCACGGTGGATCCACGGCTCAACGCCGAGCAGGCCCTCGAGGTGGCGTTGCTCGTGGCGCGCCACCGCGCGCGGCGTCCAGCCAGGCGTTGATTTCGGCCGACGGAATCTCGCGCCATTCGCCGGGGAACAGGCCGTCGACGGTCCAGGGTCCCACCGAGTGGCGCACCAGTCGCAGCGTCGGCAGTCCCACGGCTGCCGTCATCCGGCGGACCTGGCGGTTCCGGCCCTCGCGCAGTTCCACTTCCAGCCAGGTGGTCGGGATTCGTTCACGGTGCCGGATCGGTGGCGAACGCGGCCACAAGCGCGGCTCGTCCATGGCCCTCACCCGTGCCGGCAAGGCAGGGCCATCATTCAGCAGGACGCCGGCACGCAGCGGCAGAAGCGACTCGTCATCGACGCTGCCTTCCACCTGGACCCAATACACCTTGGGGGCCTTGTGTCGCGGGTCGGCCAGCATGGCCTGCAGGGGACCATGGTTGGTGAGCAGGACCAGTCCTTCGCTGTCGGCATCCAGACGGCCGGCTGGATAGACGCCCGGCACCGGCACGAAATCAGCGAGCGTGGGGCGACCTTGCCGGTCCGTGAATTGCGTCAGGACCCCGTAGGGCTTGTTTACGAGCAGCAGACGGATGCCGTTCCGCCGCTCAGCCATGGCCGTGACCCGGACAGGGGCTCGGCAGCGGGCAATGGCCACTGCGCGGGCAGATGAGGCTGGCGGGTCGTTCGGCGGCCTCGGCAATCCAGGCGATGTTCTGGACGCGCGCAACCGTATGCAGCGCCCGGGTGACCTCCGGAGAAAGCTTCGCCTGGCCCTTGCCACGTCGACAGGCGGAGGCCACCGATGCGATGAGTTCGTCGGCCGGCAGGCCCTGCGCCTCGAGCGCCGGTGCCAGGTCCACCCCGACGGACAGGACATGGGAGGTGTTTCCGGCGTCCTCGGTATGGAGCGAGTGGCAGCAATAGAGGCGCGGACCCGTGGCCGTGTCCATCACCGATACCTGCGAGATGGGGGTCAGTGCGGCTTTTTGCCGTGGGGGGCCGTCGTTGAGGAGGCGAAACACCGCCCAGCGGGGGCAGGGGTCGGGGACCAGGCTCATGTTGCCCCAGGGTAGCGGGATGCCGTTGCCACGATAGACCGCACGCAGGTAGCCGGGGGAGTAGCCGTCGAAGAAGTGCCAGTGACGATACGGGGAAACGGCCGTCATCCGGCGCATCACCACCGCCGGTGTCACCCCGAGCTTGGTGCAGGCCAGCACGCTGTGCGATTCGCGGGCGAGGAACTGGCGGAAGGGCTGACGGGGGCAGAGCAGGGCACCGGCAAACATGCTGCACTCGAAATCCCGCCACGCGTAGAGCACGTCCTGCGTGCCCAGGTCCGACCGGGACTGGCCGGCCATGTCGTCGCCGAGAATGCCCGACGCGGTGTGGGGCGAGATCATGCCATCGCCGCCATGCAGCATCTGGTGGCCGAGGAAGAAAGCCAATTCGTACTTCAGGCGTTCCTCGCGTTGGTTGATCCGGCGGTTGACCACCAGTGTTCCCGGCGCCTGATAGCGAGCGCGCAGCAGGGTCCGTCCGTCCTCGGCCCGCTCACCCTCGGACCAGCGCAGCTTCAACCCATGGGCGTGGCAGATCTCGATGAGATCTTCCACCGACAGCGGCATCCTGCGTCCACCCGCTTCCTCGGCAGCGCGCTCGATGTCGGGGAAATCATTCTGGCGGGTCTCCTGCCACACGCGGATCAGCAATTGCGCGAAGTGCCGGCCGCTGGTGCCGGTCTGGGCCAGCAGTTCCGGCAATGCGGCCTGCAGCAGCGTCTTCGAGAACAGGAAGGACGGCTCGAGGGCCAGGGTGCCGGCGGCGGCTTCCTGGCGTCCGGGGTCGCCGGCGGGTCGGACAGGTACCGTTCCCGGCGTGTCCTGGGAGTCGTCGAGGAACCAGCGGGCCTCCTTGCCAAACACGCGGGCGAGCAACTCGAGGACATCGGTGGAGGGGGTCCGCTTGCCGTTTTCCACCATGCTCAGGTAGGACGTGGACGGCGCGGTCGTGGCGTCGAGCTGGACGCAGCGCGTGGAGAGCTCGTCCAGCGTGAGGCCATGGCGCTTCCGCAAGTTCCGCAGTTTCGCACCGAGGAAGTGGGCCTGTTTGGGTAAACCCGCCATGGACAGCTCCGGAGTAAATTTACAGTGAAATTTACACTGTGAAGTTTCCGTTGTGAATATCAATCTGTCATTTCGTCTAGTATTTTTTTCACCGCGATACCGGCGGCAACCCTGAATACCTGGAGCGACAGATGGACTTCCCGAACGCCGAACAGCTTGCC
>JBJTPC010000026.1:0-4100 GCA_046074905.1 Gammaproteobacteria bacterium | reverse complement strand
TCATCAAGCTCGGCAGCCACTTCGACCGCGCGGAGGTCCAGGCGGCAGTGGACGAAGCGCATGCACTCGGCCTGCGCGTCACGGTCGACAGCGAAACGCTTTACACCCGGCTGGCCGTCGAGGCGGGGGCCGATTGCGTCGAGCATCCGCTACCGCGCACGGACGAAGTGGTCCGACTGATGGCGCGCAAGGGGGTGTGCGCGGTAATCACGCTCGTGCCCTACCAGTACATCAACGCCGGCGGCGGCTACTTCTTCTCGACCTCGCGGCGCTTCACGGCCACCGATGCGGTCCATCTGGCGATGGCACGGAAACTCGATGCGGCCGGCGTGCGGATCGGCATCGGCACTGATCTGGTGGTGGGCTGGTACCGATTCCTGCCCGAGCCGTACCTGCAGGAGTTGCGGAACTATCGCTTGCTGGGCAAGACAGCAGCCCAGGCCCTGATCGCGGCCACCCGCACCAACGCCGAAATCCTCGGGATGGCGGACCGGTTGGGAACCCTGGAGCCCGGAAAGTTGGCCGACCTCATCATCGTCGCGGGCCAGCCGGACGTGGACCTCGAGGACTTGCGCAAGGTGGAGCAAGTGGTGGTGAACGGGCGCTGGGTGGTCCGCGACGGCCGCGTCCAGATTCCCCGACACATCGAGGAAAAGCCGCCCTACTCCACCGCGCCGGCAACTGCCGCGCGCTGACGCTCTCGATGGATCAGCTCTGCGGGATTTGGTCGACGGCCGGAACGCGGGAACGCATGGCGACGACCACGAGCACGAGCGCGGTGGCAATCAGCGCAACACCCAGTGGCAAGAGTTGTCCGGACATGGCGGCCGCAATCACGATGGTATAGAGCACCGCCTCGAGCGGGCCGATCGCCACGTAGGCCACACCGTAATGAGCCAGCGCGCGGGAGTCGCCGCGCGTGTCGGCAATACGCAGCAGGGCAATGCCGAAGGGCACCGTGGCAGTGCTCCAGCCATAGGTGAAGATGCCGTCCTCGAACCAGCGCGGTCCGAATACGCGCGGCGCCACGAGCAGCAGCCAGCCGACGCAGATGACCAGCCCCAGCAGGGCGAACACCACCAGCGGTACGGCGTACGTGAGGACCAGCTGGACGTTGATCGAGGCGATGCCGAAGGCCACGAGGTAGTCCGAGACCAGCGAGCCGAGTCGGCCAACCGTCTTCGCGTCCACGTACTCGCCGGCACGCAAGAGGTTCAGCACGGTCTGCAGCAGCCAGCCCAGCATCATCGCGACGGCGAACGCCGGCAACACGAAACGGGGAGGCAGTAGTTCACGCAAGTGCGGCATCAGCGCCATCGTGGCGCCATAGACGGTGAATACCAGCGCGGCGTGCCAGGTGAGCGATTCGAGTGCGATGCCGTTCACCGTAGTAGTGCCGGCCGATACCTGCAGGTTGCCCGGAACGAACGTCGCCTGCTCCGCGGCCAGCCCGGCGTTCGGCGTCCCGCCGCGCATCACCCAGCCTTTCCGGCGCGCGATGTTGGTCAACAGCAAGCCGCCGAAGACGGCTGCGAAAATCCCGATCGTGGCGAACGTGAAGCCGATGCTGCGCGCGGCGTCCCAATGCGACAGGGCGTCGGCATAGAGTGCAGCCGTGCCGTGCCCCCCGGCGAACCCGGCCGGCAGCATGACGATGAACTCCGGACGCAAGTCGACGAACACCCAGGCGAGCAGCGCCACGCCCACGCACAGCGTGATGCCGTACTGCATGAATTCGGCGGCCATGTTGTAGCAGAAGGACGTTCCGCTGGCGCGCCAGCCCACCCGTGGACCATCGGCCGCGCGGTGCCCCAACAACAAGGTCGCGAACAGGAGAACGATCAGGATTCCCGGGTAGCTCCCGAGATCTGCGTTGCCCGCGGCATCCCGGAAAAAGGGCAGGACGTCGTAGCCACCCGGACCGGCAATCAATCCCGCGATTCCCGCAATCATCGGCGTCGGGACGAGATAACGGGACAACCAGGGGACGGCAGCACGCAGCAGATTGCCGGCCACCAGCAGCACGGAAATGATGCAGAAATCGACCAGCAAAGCCCGCCCCCCCTGCCCTCGGCAAACCGGGTTTTTCTTCTGCGGCCACCAGCGCTGCGGAACGGAGGCCCGGTGCCTCATCCGGCGCAAGATAACGGCTTGCATTATGTGCCGATTCCAGCGACCGGTGATGTCGGAGTTACGCAGTCGGGCGTCGCGCCCGTACAATGGCCCGAAGCTGTCGAGGAGAGACCGATGCCTCTGCGCCATCGAGAATCCATGGATCACGCGATGCGCCCGCGGGGTCGCCGTGCGACCGGGATCCTGCTGTGGTTGGTGATGGGCGCGGGGTGCCTGTCACCGGCAGCAGCTGTCGCCGGTCCGGCAACGCCCGGAACGACCGGCACCGCGGCCATGCCGGCCGACCTCGTATTCCTCGATGCTGCGGTGTACACCGTGGATGCCGCCCGGCGCTGGGCCACGGCCGTGGCCGTCCGTGACGGCAAGATCGTCTTCGTCGGTACCGATGCGGCGGCACAGCCCTACATCGGCCCTGCGACGCGGGTACTCGACCTCGACGGTCGCATGCTGTTGCCGGCGTTCCAGGACTCGCACGCTCACGCATCGCACGTGCCGAATCCTGCCAACGAGTTGGACCTCGACGGCCTGAAGGACCGCGAGCAACTGTTCTCCCGCATCCGCGAGTTCGCCGCTGCCCATCCACGCAAGGCCTGGATTGTCGGTGGCGGCTGGGATGAAGCGGCGTTCCTGCCAAGCGGGCGTCCGACGCGCCAGGAACTCGATGCGCTGGTGCCCGACCGGCCGGTCTTCCTGATCAACAATTCCCGTCACCAGGCCTGGGTGAACACGGCGGCGCTCGCCGCCGCCGGCATTACCCGCGACACCCCCGACCCTGCCAACGGGGAAATCGTGCGCGATGCGGCGGGCGAGCCCAGCGGCAACCTGCAGGAAACGGCGATGCTGCTGGTCCGGGACAAAGTGCCGCCGCGGACGCTGGCCGAACGCGCAGCCGACCTCTACGCCGCCCTGCGGCAAATGAACGCGCAAGGCATCACCGCCATGGTGGAGGCGGCAGCCGACCCGGACACCGTGGCCACCTACGAGGAACTGCGCCGGCAGGATCTGCTGACGGTCCGTGCACGGCTCTGCCAACGCCTCGACCAGAACGATCTCGATGACGAAGCCCAGATCCAGCGCTTCGTGGCGACCCGCGACCGCGTCGCCGCGGGAGATCGCGATGGCAGCCTCGATGCCAACTGCGTCAAGATCCTGCTGGACGGTGGTTACGGCTCGCGCTCCGTCGCCTTGCTGAAGCCCTACGACATCCCGGGCCTCGGCTCGGGCAGGCTGTTCGTCGATCCGGAGCGTATGAATCGCCTGGTGACGCGCCTCGATGCGCTGGGTTTCCAGGTGCATGTGCATGCCATCGGCGACCGGTCCGTGCGTACTGCCCTCGATGCGGTGGCGGCCGCGCGCAAGACCAATCCGCGCCGCGGGCAACCGCACACCTTCGCGCATCTCTCGCTCATCGATCTCGCGGATGCGCCCCGCTTCCGGCAGTTGGACGTGATGCCGAACATGACGCCGTTGTGGAGCCGACCCGACCCCTGGCAGACGGTGTTCGCGGTGGAGATGTTCGGTGAGGAACGGGCTGCCACCGCCTATCGCACGCGGAGCCTCGCCGAGGATGGCGCCGTGCTGGTCTGGGGTTCCGACTGGCCGGTCACCGGCGTCGCGACCCTGGCGGGCATCGAGACCGCCATCACCCATCGTCATCCCGGGGGCCGCGATGCCACCGGCCGCGAGGACCGACCCTGGAACCCCGACCAGCGGCTGTCACTGGACCGGGCACTCGTCGCCTACACCGCTGCCGGAGCAGCCCTGCTGGGCGAGAGTTCACGGCGCGGATCGATCGAGGTCGGCAAGGAGGCAGACCTCGTCGTGCTGGGTCGCAACCTGTTCGAGACCGCTCCGGGCGAGATCCACCGTGTTCCAGTGGAACTGAAGGTCCGGCGCGGTCGGGTGATGCAGCACTTCGCGGTGGTGACGGTCGCCCCGCGGTAAGGTTCCGCGGTCGCCACCGCCCC
>JBJTPC010000025.1:0-3386 GCA_046074905.1 Gammaproteobacteria bacterium | reverse complement strand
GGTCGCGTCGAACGCCCCAGGGTGCACCTGCAGCAGCAGCAGATCCGCGAACTCCGGCAACCCCATGCGCTGGTCAGCGACGCGAACCGTTCGCCCCTCGCGGTCCCGAAGACGAAACCAGTGAGCCCAAGCCACATAGCGCACCTCGACCACCGCTGACCACTCGAGGCGTCCCCGCCGACCGAAGGGTGAGCGGTACGCGAGACCCCGGTCGTCCGGGATGAAGCGGGCCACAAGGCAATCCAGCAGCCAGTGCAGGCCCATCGCGGTGAACACCAGAAAGCCCGTGGTCACCCACCAGGTCACCGAATCGTTCGGCCAGAACAGGCACCAGACCGACAGGCCACTCATGAAGGTTGTGCAGAGGGTGGCCAGGCGGACGGTGCCGGGCGGGTACGGCAGCTCGCCCTGCTGACTGGCGGGCCGCGGTCGCAGGCGGATGGCGTTCAGCCAGCGACCGAGCCCGGCTAACAGCAGACCTGCGAGGAGCCACTTGAGGAGTTCAAGCCACCAAGGTCGTTCCCCCATCAGTGACCGATCCCCCGACGGAACAACCACGCCTGCAAGGTAGCCTCGCTCCCGCGCGGGAGATGCAGGCCCAACTTGGTGCGACGCCACAGGATGTCCTCGGCGCTGCGGGCCCATTCATGACGGCACAGGTAGTCCACCTCGGCAGCGTACAGGCCGGGCAGCACTTCCTCGCCAAGACCCAGCACCTCTGCCTCGTCGACGAAGCGGGTTCCGTAGCTGCGCGCCCAGCGGTCGGTGATTGCCGGTGCAACCTGGGGAAACCGCAGCCGCAGGCCCTGGCGCCAGGCCTCGATATCGCCGCCAGGCACATCGCCGCCAGGCAAGGGCACGCCGGCGGTCCAGGCCCTGGACGCCTGCGGAAAAGTCTTCGCGAATCGCTCCAGAGCGTCCTCGGCAAGGCGCCGGTAGGTGGTGATCTTGCCGCCAATCACGTTCAACAGCGGCGCGCCCTCGTCATCCAGGACGAGATGATAGTCACGCGTGACCCCGGCCGCTTCCTCCTCCGCTGTGCCCATCAGGGGGCGTACCCCCGAGTAGCTGTGCACCACGTCGCCGGGTCGCACCTCGCGCCGGAAGTAGCGTGAAGCCAGCGCGCAGAGATAAGCCACTTCCTCACCCGCGATGGCCACCTGGGCCGGATCGCCCTGGTAGTCCACATCGGTGGTCCCGATGAGCGTGAATTCCTGCTCGTAGGGAATGGCGAAGACGATACGGCGGTCGCTGTTCTGGAAGATGTAGGCGTAGTCGTGATCGTACAGCTTGGGCACGACGACATGGCTGCCCTTCACCAGCCGCAGCGTCGTCTCCGGCTCCTTGCGGAAAGCGGTTTCCACGAAGCGTTGTGCCCACGGTCCGGCAGCGTTGACGACAGCACGGGCCCGCAGCACCGATTGTTCGCCGGTTGCCGTCACCAGCGTCGCCAGCCAATGGGCTTCCGGATCGGTCCGCCCGACGATGCCATCCGTATCCGCAGGCATCCGCTGCAAGCGGGTGCAAGCGGTGCGTGTCAGTACCGTCGCCCCACGCGCAGCGGCATCCACCGCATTCAAAACGACCAGGCGCGCATCATCCACCCAGACATCCGAATAGACGAATCCGGTGGTGAACTCTGGACGCAGGGGCTCACCGGCCGGATGCCGTCCCAGCCGCACGCGCCGCGACGCAGGCAAACGGCGGCGACGCGCCAGATGGTCGTAGAGGAACAGGCCGGCGCGGATCATCCACGCGGGCCGCAGATGTGGCTCGTGCGGCAGCACGAACCGCAACGGCCACAGGATGTGGGGTGCAGCGGCCAGCAGCACCTCGCGTTCGGCCAATGCCTTGCGGACCAGCGAAAATTCGTAGTATTCGAGATACCGCAGGCCGCCATGGATCAGTTTGGTGCTGGCGGAGGACGTATGGGCGGCCAGGTCGTGCTGTTCGCACAGGACCACGCGCAAGCCACGACCCGCCGCGTCCCGGGCAATGCCCGCGCCATTGATGCCGCCGCCGACGACCAGCAGATCGCATTCCATGCTCGCACTCAACGCTGCCATTCGCTCCGCTGGTAGGTTGCCCGGGCAAGCCAGGCGGGGTTGACGTCGACGCCCCACCCCGGCGCTTCGGGAATCTGTACGCAGCCGGCCTCGACCCGATAAGGATCTCCGAGGAACAAGTCCTGCTGCCAGGGGTAGTAGTCCGCACCTTCGATGGAAAACTCGAGGTACTTGCCGGCATTCGGGATGGCGCCGAGCAGGTGCATGGTACAGACGGTGACCAGAGAGAGGTTCGCACTGTGCGGCGTGCAGGGAAGCCCGTGCGCAGCTGCCATGGCAGCCACCTGCAGCGTCCGTGACAGACCCCCCATGTACATGACGTCGGGTTGGACGATATCCACGGCCCGCATTGCCATCATCCGTTCCCAGGTGGCGAGGTCCCAGTCCTGCTCGCCACCGGTGACATCGAGGTCAAGCGCGTCGGTCACCTGCCTGGTCTGCTCGAGTTGCCAATAGGGTGTGGGCTCCTCGAAGTGGCCGATGCCATGGGCCTCGAGCAGGCGTCCCACGTCGATGACGCGCGGCACCGAGAATCCGCTGTTGGCATCGACCAGTTTGTCGATCCGGTCGCCCAACGCGCGGGACACGACGGCCACTATCTCCTCCGTCCGTCCCGGCCACTCGTCGATGTCGCGACCGCATTCCGCACCGACCCGCCACTTGAAGGCGTCGAATCCCTGCTCGTCGCGCAGCCGCACGAAGCGATCCGCCTCCTGCTGCGGCGTGATGTCGCGTTTCATCGAGGACGCGTAAGCACGCAGCCGGCGCGGCTTGCCACCCAGCAACTCCACCACCGGCTTGCCCGCCCGCCGACCGCGCAGGTCCCACATCGCGGTGTCGAGGCCGGCCAGTGCACGGCAACGATAGCTCCCCGGATACTTGTGTTCCCGCTCCTCGATACGCTGGATCAGGGGCAGGACTTCCAGGGCATCCGCACCCAGCGCCCAGGGTGCGACCTGGCGATGGAACACCTGCGCGGTGATGTCCGCATTGTAGGTGGAGGTCTGTCCCCAACCGATGTCCCCCTCGTCGCTGGTCAGCTTCACGAAGCAGACGAACTCGTCGGTGAAGGTCTCGAGACGCGCGATGCGCGACATGACCGGAATCCTCAGGATTTCGAACGGATGGTCTCGAGACCCAGGGCGTCGGGCCCACGCTCGCGCCGCCACAGCGCGATCACGGACCAGAGGGCGGCGAGGCTGATGATGAAGAAGAAGCCCATCATCGGCAGGTAACCATCCGGGTTTTCCTTCGAGGCGCCGTAGGCATCCAGGAGCGCACCGGCCGCCAGGTTGGTACCTGTCAGGGCGATGTTCTGGA
>JBJTPC010000024.1:0-3408 GCA_046074905.1 Gammaproteobacteria bacterium | reverse complement strand
GTCGCGGGACAGGCGGCGGATGCGCTGCGTCTCGCGCAGTGCGAGGATGGCCAGCAACAGGAACAGGCCGAGCCCGACGTAGCCGTGTTCGCCCAGCATCTCGAAGTAGATGCTGTGGGCATCATGGAAGCGCTCGGGATCCGGCGCGTAGCGGCGGAATGCATTCTCGTTGAACACCCCATACCCGCCGCCGACGATGGGATGGTCGGCCGCGACGTTGATGGCGAATCCCCAGGCGTTCAGCCGCCCCTGTGCCGAGGCGTCTTCCTGGTAATCGGCGATGCTGTTGATGCGCTTGTCGAACTGCTCGGGCATGAAGGCGAAGATGCCCACGGCAGCAATCGCCACGAAGGCACCGCCGAGCAGTTTCTTCTGCGAACGCAGCCAGATGGTGGCCATGACGGCGACGATGGCGAGATAGGCGCCACGCGAATAGGAACCGGCCACGGAGGCCAGGCAGAGCACGAAACTGGCCGCCATGGCGTACTTCAGCCACTTGTGCTCGACCTGCTTCCACAGGTACCAGATCAGCGGCAGGATGATGGTCAGGCCGAGCGCGATTTCGTTGTTGCCGCCGAGGAATGTGCCTTCCGGTCCCCACACGAGGTAGTTGCCGCCGGTGGCGATGGTGAACATGCCGCCCTTGATGCCGTAGAAGCCGATGCTCATCGCGGCCACCCAGACCATCGCCTCGATGCTCTTGCGGTCCTTCACGATCAGGTAGGTGGCCAGCACCATCGACTGGATCTTGAGCGTGCGGCCCAACTCGTACTCCGCCTGTTCGAGATAGAGCGAGAGGGGAAAAGTGACAATCATCCAGCCGATGAGTGCCGCCCAGCACAGCGTGACCGGCGTCCAGCGCCAGGGCATGCGGTCCTTCCAGTTGAATACCAGCGCGATTGTCGTGAGGGCCACTGCGGGTTGCACCACCGGGAGATCACGGATGACGCCATAAGCCAGCCGATGCGGCGACATGTAGCTCAGCCAGCACCAGATGCCGAGGCCCCAGAGCGGCCGGGCGATGGCAATCATCAGCAGCACGCCGAGCACGATGAACAGTGCGTAGTCACGCATGGGGACAGGACTCCAGGATGCGCGCGAACAGCAGGCGCTGGCCGCGGGAGGTCTCGTCCCAGCCGAAGGCCGCCGCATGGCGGCGGACCTCTTCGGGAGACGGTCGTTGGGGGAAGTAGAGATCGATGGCGTCACGCAGCGCCGCGGCCGTCCGCGGTTCGAACATCACGCCGGCGCAGGATTCACGGACGATCTCGGGGACGCCCCCGACCCGCGCCGCGACCACCGGCGTGCCGCAGGCCATCGACTCGAGCAGCACGTTGGGCCACCCCTCGCGCTCCGAAGCCAGTACCGAGAGATCCGCCGCGGCGAAATGCCAGGGCAGTTCCTCCTGCGCGACGGCGCCGACAAAGCGTACCCGCTCGGCGAGACCGAGCGCGAGCACCTGCGCGCGCAGCGCACCCTCGAGGGGACCCCGGCCGACCACGTCGAGATGCCAGCCCGGCAAGCCCGACAAGGCCTCGAGGAGTAGCGCATGGCCTTTCACCGGCACGAGATTGCCGACCGTCACCAGTCGCGGCCCCTGCAGCGGTCCGCCGATGCGCCGACGTGCCTCGGCCTGGGGCACCGGAAAAAAGCGGGTGGTATCGACCCCGTTGCGCAGCACCTGGACGCGCTCGCCGGGGATGCCGAGGGAGCGCAGCCGCTCGGCCAGCGCAGCCGACACGCCGACACTGGCGGCGGCCACCCGCGCGGCCCAGCGAATCATGCGTCGCGGCAGTGCCAGGCCCGCGATCTGGTTGACGTCGGAGCCGCGTGCCGTCACCACCAGCGGCTTGCCCAGCCAGCGAGCCAGCAAGGCAGCGGCGACGCCATCCGGGTAGTAGTAGTGGGCGTCGATGAGGTCGAACTCCCAGCCCTCGCGACGCCAACGGCGCAACGTCGGCCACGCCGCCAGCGCCAGCGTGAGGGGCGTGAGCCACATGCCGATCTTCGGCAGCACGAGATAACGGGGATGGGCAATCGAGATGCCGTGGCGCTCCTCGACGCGCGGTGCGGCCGCGGCCCGGGCGTACTCGCCGAACCGCGGATGCGTCGACGGAAACCAGGGGACCGGGGCCAGCACGCGGGCTTCGACCGCTTCCGTGGCCAGCAACTGGCGCAGTCGCTGCTCCACGAACAGCCCATGGCCGGGACTCGCCGCGTTCGGGTAGAGCGTCGAGAAGGTGAGGACGCGAAGCGGGCGGGTCGCCGTCATGCCGCGAACTCCCGCCGGGCGAAACCCTCGAGCATCAGCAGGGACCACAACGGCGCGGTATGGTCGCGCCGTCCGGACAGATGCTGGGTCACCAGTTGCCCGAGGCGCGCCGCGTCGAACACGCCCAGCGCGTCGAGCGCCTCGCTGCGCGCGAGCGCTTCCAGGCGCGGACGCAGCGGGCCGCGGAACCAGCGGTCCAGCGGCACCGAAAAGCCCATCTTCGGCCGATACAGGATGTCGTCCGGCACGGTGCCTTCAAGCGACTTCTTGAACACGAACTTGCCCTCGCCGCGATGCAGCTTCAGGGCTGAAGGCAGCCCTGCCACCCACTCGACCAGGGTGTGGTCGAGCAGCGGCACGCGCACCTCGAGGGCATGCTGCATGCTCGCGCGGTCGACTTTCACGAGGATGTCGCCGGGCAGATAGGTCTTCAGGTCCAGGTACTGGATGAACGACAGGGCATCGTCCGCCGGTGCAGCGCCGGCATGGCGCGCGAAGACGTCGAGTGCGTGATAGCCGCCGAGCTCGCGCCGGAAGGCCGGCGAATAGAGAGGCTGCCGTACCCGGTCCGGCATCACCGACACCGAATGGAAGTACGCCGCCATCGACGAGCGGGCGAGCGATTCCAGCGTGGTCTTGGCGCGCAGGAAGCGCGGGGCCCAGTCCAGCTTGGGATACAGTGCCCCGGCCAGCCCGAACAGCGGCCCGCGCAGGCCCAGGGGCAGCAGGCCGCGCAGCCGCTCCTCGTTCATGTGCAGGCGATGGCGTCGGTAGCCGGCAAAGTTCTCGTCGCCGGCATCACCCGACAGGGCCACCGTCACATGGCGTCGCGCCAACTGGCATACGCGGTAAGTGGGCAGCGCGGAACTGTCGGCGAACGGCTCATCGTAGGCGCCCACCAGGGTATCCAGCAGGCCGAAGTCATCCGGCTCCACCTGCTCGACGTGATGGCGGGTCCCGAAGCGGGCTGCCATCGCGGCGGCGTAAGGGGATTCGTTGTAGCGCGGGTCGCCGAAGGAAATCGCGCAGGTCTCGACCGGCTCCGTCTGCAGACCGGCCATGGCCGCGACGATGGCGCTGGAGTCGACACCCCCGGAGAGGAAGGCGCCCAGCGGCACCTCCGCCATCATGCGCAG
>JBJTPC010000023.1:0-5002 GCA_046074905.1 Gammaproteobacteria bacterium | reverse complement strand
GCCAGGCGAAGCCCGCGACCGGCGTCGAACAGGCATTGTTCCCGGTGCCGGGTCACCTGAAGGGTGAGCTCATCAAGCGCCTGATCGAGCAGGAACAGGTCACCGACGCCATCGTCTTCACGCGCACCAAGCACCGGGCGGACCGTCTCGCCAAGCAACTGAACGCAGCGGGCATCACCGCGGAGCGCATCCACGGCAACCGTTCGCAGGCACAGCGCATCGCGGCGCTGGCCGGCTTCAAGGAAGGCAAGTTCCGGGTGCTGGTCGCCACGGATATTGCGGCGCGTGGCATCGACATCAGCGAACTCGGGCACGTCTTCAATTTCGATGTGCCGGAAGTGCCCGAGGACTACATCCATCGCGTGGGCCGCACGGCCCGTGCAGGAGCGACCGGTCGGGCGCTCACCCTGTTCGCCCCGGACGAGGCTGCCGAGATCCGTGCGATCGAACGTGCGGTCGGTCGGGCACTGCCCAAATTGCAACTGCCCGGCTTCGACTATGCCGCGAAGGCGGCCGAGGCCCTCGAGGTCCCGATCGCCGAGCGTATCGCCGCCATCCGTGCCCAGAAGGCGCAGGCCCGCGAGAACGCCCGTCTGAAAGCCGAGCGTCGCGCAGGTCAGGGACAGGGTCCCGCGCCGGCGGGTCGTCCGGGGGGCGGACGACCGTCCGGGGCCCGCCCCGCCGGTCCGGGTCGCGCTGGTGGTGGTGGTCGTTCAGGCACACCGGGACGCTCCGGTGGTCGCGGTGCCGGTCACGGCGGATCGCGTGGTCACGGCGGCCAAGGCGGGGGCGGCTTTGGCGGCCGCGGACACTGAGGGACAGATGTCTGCAGGCGCATCCTCCAGCACGCCCCACTGGGTTCTGGCGCAACTGAACATTTCGCGCCTGCTGGCACCGGTGGACTCGCCGCAGCTGGCTCCCTTCGTCGCGCGACTCGCCGAGGTGAATGCACTGGCCGAAGCCTCACCGGGCTTCGTCTGGCGACAACGCGATGGGGAGGGGCCAGGCAATCTGGCAAACCGACCCTTCGGCGATGACGTCCTGGTCAATCTCAGCGTGTGGCGCGATGTCGAATCGTTGGTCGCTTTCGTCTATCGCACCGCGCATGCCACCGTTCTCCGGCGGCGTGACGAGTGGTTCCATCCCGCGGTGGCGCCGATGACGGTGCTCTGGTGGGTGCCTGCAGGCCATCATCCAACGCTCGATGAGGCAGGCGAGCGTCTGGCGTGGCTGCGCGAGCGGGGTCCCACGACCGCGGCATTCAGCCTTCGCCAGCGGTTTCCACCGCCGTCGATACCCGGTGAGTCGACACGGCCATGACCTCGGCATCGCTGGACGGCACTGCGCTGCCGGGGACCCGCCTGAACAAATGGCTGGCCGAGACCGGTGTTTGCTCCCGCCGCGAGGCCGATGCGTGGATCACGGCCGGGCGTATCACCGTCAATGGGCAGGTGGCCACCCTGGGAACACGCGTCCAGGCGGCTGACGAAGTGCTGGTGGACGGTGCTCCCGCACGCCGCGCTCCTCGCCGGATTTACCTCGCCCTGCACAAGCCGGTGGGTGTGGAGTGCACGACCGACCGGCGCGTCGTCGGCAACATCGTGGATTTCGTCGGTCATACGGAACGGCTGTTTCCCGTCGGCCGGCTTGACAAGGATTCCGAAGGGTTGATTCTCCTGACGAACGATGGCGACATCGTGAACGCCCTGTTGCGTGCGGAGCATGGCCACGAGAAGGAGTACCTGGTGGAGGTCGATCGGCCGCTCACGCCGGCCTTCCTCGCTGCGCTGGCGCACGGGGTACCCATCCTCGACACCATGACGTTGCCCTGCCGGACCTGGCAGGTCGGGCGGAATGCCTTCGGCATCGTGCTGACGCAGGGGCTCAATCGCCAGATACGGCGCATGTGCGAGCACTTCGACTACACGGTCAGGCGTCTGCGGCGGGTACGCATCGTCAACATAGAACTCGGCGCCCTGCCGCTCGGTCGCTGGCGCGAACTGTCGGCTGCGGAACTCTCCGGCCTCCTGCCGGAACGGTTCCCGCCGCCTGCAGCGGCGCGCAAGGTCCTCAGGACAGGAAAAACCCCATCTTCACGCCCGCCAAGGTGATGACGTCGCCATCCTGCAGGCGATGCGCCTGGGGCCCCACCAACTGACCATTGATCTCGGGCAGGGTGCCAGCGGGTCCGCCATCGACCGGCACGAGGAAGCAGGCGTCACCGCGACGCGTGATCGCCGCCACTTGCACGCCGGGCCGCCCCAGCGTGGTGACGACTTTCGTCAATTCGAGCTCCTTGCCCGCCAAGGCTCCCGAGAGTACTTGCAGCTTCGCCGGACCACCGTGCCCGGTGGTCGCCGTCGGCGGGGTGACCGAACTGCTGACGGGTGTGCCGGTCGCCGCTTCGGCACCGTGGCCCGGCTTGCGGATTGCCAGCGCAGGCAGGCGATCGTCGGTGGCGTCTCCGGACTGGATCACCAGGGTCTTGGCGAAGTCTTCGCCGCCGGCTTCCTCCACCTGGCTGTCGATGAAGCGCAACTGGTGGTGGCCGACGGTGACCACGTCGCCATGCTGCAGCGCGTGCTTCTTGATCAGCTTGCCGTTCACGTAGGTGCCGTTGGTGGAATTCAGGTCCTCGAGGAAGGAATCGTTGAGGATGTTGATGATCAACGCGTGGTGCCCGCTGACCGCCGGGTTGTCGATGCGCACGTCGTTGTCGGACAGGCGCCCGATCGTGTAGCGCTCCTTGCCCATGTTGTACTCGGCCAGGGCCTGGCCTTGCAGCGAGAGAATCAAGCGCGCCATCAGTGTGATTCCTAGGTTTCAGCTCCACCAGCCACGCAGGCGGTCGAGGAGGTTCTTCCGTGCGGGAAACGCGTCCACCACGCGTACCAGCATCACGGAGATATTGTCACGACCGCCCTGCTCGTTGGCCAGCTTGACCAACTGCCGACCGGCGATACCGAGATCATGGCCGAAGGTCTGGAGCGTCAGGGCGAGGTCCTCGTCATGCACCATGTCCGAGAGTCCATCGGAACACAGCAGGAACAGGTCGCCGGGCTCTGCCGCATGTTCCTGGACGTCGACCTCCACCGTCGGGTCCACGCCGAGGGCGCGGGTCACGTAATTCTTGTTGGTGGAGCGGGCTGCTTCCTCGGGCGTGTAGAAACCGCGGTCGACCAGTTCCTGCAGCAGGCTGTGGTCCTGCGTCAGTTGCTGGAAGCGCTCGCCGCGCAGGCGATAGGCACGCGAGTCACCGACGTGCGCGATGCTCACCCGGTTGTCATGGAACACGCAGGCCACGAGGGTGGTGCCCATCCCCTCGCATTGTGCCTGGGTGCGGGACGTCTGGTGGATGAGCTTGTTGGCACGCATCACCGCGTCGCGCACGATGATTGCCGGCCGCGACAGCCCGGTAGCCGGGTCGCGCAGTTCGAGCGATTGCACGGCATAGCACTCGCGCACCAGGCCCATCACCGTTCTGACGGCAATGCCGCTGGCCACTTCACCCGCGTTGTATCCGCCCATGCCGTCGGCCAGCACGTAAAGCCCCGTGCCCGGATCCGAGCCGATGGAGTCCTCGTTGTGCTCCCGCACCCGGCCCGGGTCGGTCTGCGCAAACGAGGTGAGGCGATTGCGCAGCGCCGCCGTGATCCTGTCCAGACGACCGTCAGACATGACTGTCACCGGCGAGGGGTGCGCTACCCGACAGCAGGGCGGCGCAGTGCCGCAAGGCCTCCGCCATCTCCGCACCGGTCTGGAAGCGCCGGGCAGGATCCTTCTCCAGGGCCTGGTCGAGCAGCAGTGCGGCAGCCGGCGGCAGGTCCGGTCGCAATGTCTCGAGCGCGGGGTGGGGTGCGTTGGCGATCTTGTCCATCAGGGCGGTCATCGAGTCGGCGCGGAAGGGGAGTTGGCCCGTCAGCAGTTGGAACAGCGTGATGCCGAGCGAGAAGAGGTCCGACGTGCCCTGGAGTGGCTTGCCCTCCAGTTGCTCGGGGGACATGAAAGATGGGGTGCCCAGCACGACGCCGGTCCGTGTCGACGCGGAGTTCGTGACCCGGGCAATCCCGAAGTCCGTGATCTTGGTGGATCCGCTTTCGGCATCGTAGATGATGTTGCCCGGCTTGATGTCCCGGTGAATCACGCCCTGGCGGTGGGCGTAGTCGAGACCCTCGGCGACCCGCGCCATCACCTCGAAGATGTCGGCGTCGGCGAGTCGGCGGTCCACCGCGGTGAAATCGCCGAGCGTGCGGCCCTGCAGGAACTCCATGGCGATGTAGGCGATACCACGGTCTTCGCCCGCGTCGTAGACGGTGACGATTCGCGGATGCGCCAGCCGACCCGCCATCTCCGCCTCACGGAAGAAGCGGGCCTTCAGGTCGTTGGCGTCCGTCTCGTTCGCTTCGTCGGACAGGGGAATTGCTTTCAAGGCAACCACCCGGTTGATTTGCGGGTCCCGCGCGATGTAGACCGTTCCCATGGCGCCCCGACCGAGTTCACGGTCGAGTTCGTAGCGACCGAGCTTGGGTTTGGGGGGACGCTTGATGCGTCCGAGCAGGAGATCCGCGACATCGGTGGTGGCGGGATCGACCATGCGCGCGCTCAATTGCGCCGAGATTTCCCGCAGCGAGGTGGTTCCCGGCAGGGTTCCCGGCGTCGTCGGCAGCTGCGCCGGTCCGGGTCGCGCCGGTCGCGGGGACATGTCGCCGGGCACGGATCCGTTGCCTGCTGCGCCGCTCGGCTTGCCGCCGATTCCGCCGGGGCGTCGTTCGGCGGTCACCGGGGTCACTGTCTCCACGCCGGGCAGGCCCTGGCCGTGGACGTGGTGCTCGCCGAGTTCCACGCCCAGCCGGCTGCTGCGCGCCGCCTCGGCGGCACGGGCAGCCGTCTCCCGTGATGGCATCGCTACCGTGGAGACCGGCGGGTTCTGGGAAGCACGCGCTGCGGGTGTCGGGCGGACCTCTGGCGCCGCCCGGCGGGGTGCGCCACGGGGCGAGGCGAA
>JBJTPC010000022.1:0-5438 GCA_046074905.1 Gammaproteobacteria bacterium | reverse complement strand
CCCATTCCCAGGCGTCCCGGCAGCGAGTGGTAGAGCGTGTTGAGCGTTCGGGTGCCTGCACGCAGTCGCCAGGCGGTCCGCAGTTGCAGGTGATCCTGCAGGTTCCGGCCGACACCGCGAAGGTCATGCCGGACGGGCAGTCCGGCCTCACGCAACCACTCGGCCGGGCCGATGCCGGAGAGCTGCAGCAGGTGGGGTGACCCGATGGCACCAGCCGCGAGAATGACCTCGCGGCGTGCCAGAAAGCGGTGGCGGCCGCTTGTGCCCATGCCTTCGACCCCGACACACTGCGGGTAACCGTCGTTGCCGCATTCGAGCAGCAGCCGCGAGACGTGCGTCCGCGTGCGGATCGTCAGGTTCTCGCGATGCCTGGCGGGTTCGAGAAAGGCCTTGGTGGTGTTCCAGCGCCAACCTGCCCGCTGGTTGACCTCGAAGTAGCCGACCCCCTCGTTGCAACCAGTGTTGAAGTCCGCCGTCGATGGAATGCCGAGGCCATGGGCCGCCTTGATGACGTCGTCGAGAACGGGCCAGTGCAGGCGTTGTCGCTCCACCCGCCATTCGCCCTGTCGACCGTGCAGGTCGGTGCACGAGACTTCGTCATCCAGCGAGTGATGGCTCTCGTGGGCGACGAAGTCGGGCAGCACTCGCCGCCACGACCAATCATCGTCACCCGTGAGCGCCGCCCAATCATCGTAGTCACGCGCCTGGCCGCGCATGTAGATCATTCCGTTGATGCTCGAGCAGCCCCCGAGGGTTTTCCCCCGCGGATAGAGCAGCGATCGTCCGTTCAGACCGGGCTCTTTCCCGGTCCGGAAACGCCAATCGAGGCGGGGATGGTCGATGCAGTAGAGATAGCCCGCCGGAACATGAATCCACGGATGGCCATTGCCGCCGCCCGCTTCCAGCAGCAGAACGGAGTGCTTGCGGTCGGCACTCAGGCGGTTGGCCAGCAACGCGCCGGCCGTGCCACCGCCCACGACGATGAAATCGACGGTCGCTGCGACCATCGGGTCGAAGCCGTGCGTCTTCACGGCAGCAGGACCAGCTTCCCGACCGTCCTGCCGGATTCGATGGCGCGCTGGGCTTCGGCGGCCGCTGTCAGGGGGAAGGTGGTGACCGGCGGCGGTTGGAGGTCGCCCGCTGCAAATCGCGATAGCAGCCACGTCATCCCCTCGCGCAGTAGCGGCGCCTCCGCGGAGAGGAAACTCAGGTTGGCTGCCATCACGCTGCGGTTGGTCTGGGTCATGCGCAGCGGATTGAAACGCGGCGTGCGCAGCCAATCCCAGGCCAGCCGCAGCCAGTTGATTCGTCCATCCCGTGGCAGCATGGAGGCGAAACCGAAGATGAACAGCTTGCCCATGGGTGCCAGCAGGTCGAAACTGGCCTGCAGGGTGGCCACGCCGTTGGCATCGAATACGGCGTCATAGCCCGTAGGGCACTGTCGAGAGACCGCGGTCCGCCAGTCATCGGCGGATTTGTCGACGACCGCGACGGCACCCAGTGCCCGTACCAGGTCGATCTTGTGGGGTGCGCCGACGACGCCTGTCACTTCGGCACCGGCCAGTCTGCCGAGTTGGACCAGGGCCCCGCCGACGCCGCCGCCGGCCGAGTGCACCAGCCAGCGTTGCCCGGGTCGGGGATGGAGTTGCTGGTGCACCATGAACCAGGCAGTCAGGAACACCGCCGGCAGGGCAGCCGCCTGGGGGAGAGTCAGTGCCGTCGGCACGGCGAAGACGTCTTCGGCCGGCAAGCAGATATGGCTGGTGTAGCCCCCGAAGAGCGTCAGGGCGACCACTCGATCACCCACCGACCAGCGAATGGCGTGACCGTCATCCGTCGACGGACCCAACGCATCGATCACCCCGGCAACCTCGAATCCCGGCGTGATCGGATAGCCATGCAACTCGCGTGCACTGGCGTAAAGTCCCATGCGGATGATGCCATCGGCGTAGTTGACGCCACAGGCTTCCACCCGGATGCGGACCTCACCGGGTCCTGGCAGGGGATCGCTGGATTCCACGCATTCGAGGGCCGAGTAGCCGCCGGGCTTGCGAATCACCACGCGTCGCATGATTCAGTGACCCGGATTGGCGGGAGGGCCCCGGAAGCGTTGCCGCTCGCCGAGTAGCCACCAATGCAGGCCGAGGAACGCAGCCAAACCCAACAGCAGATGCAGCACCTTGCCGTTCGGTGGCTGGATTCCGACCCAGATCAGCAGGAGGCCTCCCAGGGTGGCCAATCCAGCTACCGGACGAGACCAGGGGCCCAGATGGAATGGGCCCTTGCGGCGCCAGTGACGGCCCTCCGCGAAGAGACCTGCCGCGATGGGCAGGACATAAGACACATACAGAAAGACGGCGCAGGCGGTCGAGAGCACGGCGAACGCCTCGCCGTAGAGCGTCATCGCGATGGCGGCGACGGCTGCCGACCAGATGGCCGCAACCGGCGCCCCCTCGCGAGCATCCACCCGGGACAGGCGTGCCGAAGCCGGCAGACCCCCATCACGGGCGAAGGCGAAGACCATCCGCGAGGTGGACAGCAGGCATGCCAGTCCGCAAAGGTAGTTGGCGGCGAACAGGCCGAGCGCGAGAGCAACCCGCAGCGGCGAAGGTAAAGCGCCGAGCATTTCGGCAAAGAATCCCGATCCGCGCGCCACGGCATGGCCGAGGTCCGGCAGGACCAGCACGAAGGTAGACACCATCAGGAACCCGAACAGGCCCGACCAGACCACGGAGGAAACGATGCCGCGGGGAACGTTGGTGGTGGCGTCGTGCGTCTCCTCCGCCGTATGCGCCGAAGCATCGAAGCCGGTGATGGTGTAGACGGTGAGCAGCAAGCCGCACAGGAAGGCCGTCAGCAGGCTGTCCGTGGCGGGCCAGAGACTGCATGGCTGGCCGGTGAAATTGGTGAAGGTGACCAGCCGCGAGAAATCCGGCCAGCCATCCGCATCACCCCGGCCCCAGATCCAGAGCGAGCCGATGAGCGCCACCGTCACGAACAGGATGAGGTAGCCGGAGAAGTCGACCAGGCGCGTGCAGAAGCGGACGAACCGGTGGTTCAGCAGGGCTTGTGACGCGGTGATGGCCAGCAGGAACAGCAGTTGTTCGCGCTGTCCCCAGTCGTCCGTCTGCAGGCCCAGCAGCGGGGCAACCAGTGTCTTGAAGAACGGGTCGTAGACACCGAAATTGACCGAGGCACAGACCAGCACCAGGCCGACGAGATTGAACCACGCGGTGGCCCAGCCGAAACCGCGATTGCCGAGCAGCGACCCCCAGTGATACAGGCCACCGGCCGTCGGGTAGGCGGAAGCGATCTGCGCCATCGCCAGCGCCACCAGCAGGGCGAATGCCGCGCCGACCAGCCAGCCCACACCGACCGATAGCCCGCCGCCCGCCCCCAGTGCCGCCGGGAAGGCGGTGATGCCACCGGCGAGGATGCAGATGATCGAGAAAGATACCGCGAAGTTGGAAAAGCGCCCCATCCTGCGCTGTAGATCCTGCCGATAGCCCAATTCGGCCAGCAGGCGGCTGTCGGCATCGTTCGGCGTGGGCTCGGGCTGCATGGAATTCCCTCTGGCGGCGGGACGCCAGCCATGATGGCACCGCGTTCGCCGGGGTACAATGGCGGGCTAGATCTCTCGAGGCCGCCATGCTTTCCACTTCCAATCTCTCCATCCAGTTCGGTGCCAAGCCCCTGTTCGAGGGAGTCACGGTCAAGTTCACCGACGGCAATCGCTACGGCCTCATTGGCGCGAACGGTTGCGGCAAGTCGACTTTGATGAAGATCCTTGGCGGCGACCTCGAGCAGAGCTCCGGCGAGGTCATGCTGCAGGCCGGACTGCGGCTCGGCAAGCTGAGTCAGAACCAGTTCGGCTACGAGGACCAGCGCGTCATCGACGTGGTGATGCAGGGCCATGTCGAGATGTGGGCCGCGATGACCGAGCGCGATCGGCTTTATGCCAAGCCCGATGCCTCGGACGAGGATTACATGCGAGCGGCCGAACTCGAGGGACTGTTCGCGGAGTACGGGGGCTATGATGCCGAGGCGCGTGCTGCCAGCATCCTGAATGACGCGGGTATCGGCCCGGAGCTGCATTGCGGACCGATGCGCGAGGTACCGCCGGGCCTGAAGCTGCGCGTGTTGCTTGCCCAGGCCCTGTTCTCGAATCCCGATGTCCTGTTGCTGGACGAGCCGACCAACAACCTCGATATCCACTCGATCCACTGGCTGGAGAGCGTGCTCAACCAGTCGAACTCCACCATGATCATCATCAGCCACGACCGGCACTTCCTGAACCAGGTGTGCACGCACATGGCAGATCTCGATTACCAGCAACTGAAGATCTATCCGGGCAACTACGACGACTTCATGCTGGCTTCCATGCAGGCCCGCGAGCGTGTGGAAGCCGCCAATGCCAAGGCCGCCGATCGCATTGCGGAGCTGCAGGAGTTCGTGCGCCGCTTCTCGGCGAACGCCTCCAAGGCCCGCCAGGCGACCTCCCGCAAAAAGCAGTTGGAGAAGATCAAGCTCGAGGAAATCCGTCCGTCCTCCCGGCAGAATCCTTACATCCGGTTCGAGCAGGCCAAGAAGCTCTACCGCGGTGCTTTCATGGTGGAGGGACTCAAGTTCACCTATCCGGGAACCGACACCCCCATCCTGAATGGCATCACCTTCAACGTCGAGGCGGGCGAGCGGATCGCCATCATCGGTCGCAACGGCATCGGCAAGACCACCCTCATGCAGGTGCTGGCCGGCCAGTTGCCGCCGACGGCAGGCACCATGACCTGGGTCGAGAATGCGCAGGTCGGCTACATGCCGCAGGACCCGCAGGCGGAATTTGCCGACAAGACCGACCTGTTCGAGTGGATGTCGCGCTGGTCAGGCAAGGCGGATGACCAGCCGATCGTTCGTGCCACGCTCGGCCGCTTGTTGTTCAGCGGCGACGAGATGAAGAAGTCGGTGAAGGTGCTTTCCGGCGGCGAGAAGGGTCGCATGATGTACGGCAAGCTGATGCTGCAGAAGCCGAACATCATCCTCATGGACGAGCCGACCAACCACATGGACATGGAGACCATCGAGTCCCTGCAGATCGGGCTGGAAAAGTATCCCGGCACGTTGCTGTTCGTGTCGCACGACCGCGAGTTCGTGAACGGCCTGGCCACCCGCATCCTCGAGATACGCGAGGGTGGCACCGTCGAGGACTTCCACGGGACCTACGACGAGTACCTGGCCTCGCAGGGTCTGCAGGGATAAGTCCGGTACCGGTGGCGGCGCCTACCAGCGGTCCAGGGCGGCGAGGAACCAATCCACCTCGCGCCGGGTGCCGACCGTGATGCGGCACCAGGTCAGGTAAGGCGGGAAGGCGCGTCCGACGACGATGTGGTGATGGCGCATGTGTGCCGCGAACTCCGCCAGTGGTCTGCCGGTATCGAAGAACA
>JBJTPC010000021.1:0-4436 GCA_046074905.1 Gammaproteobacteria bacterium | reverse complement strand
CAGTTCGAACTGATCAACCTGCAGGAGAAGCTCGGCGTGACGTTCGTGATCGTCACGCACGACCAGGAGTAGGCGATGACGCTCGCCTCGCGCATCGGGGTGATGAACCACGGCCGCATCCTGCAGACCGGTACGCCCTCGGACATCTACGAATATCCCACCTCCCGCTATGTCGCCGACTTCATCGGTTCGGTGAACATGTTCGAGGGTCGCTTGATCGAGGATGAGCCGGACCATGTCCGTATCGAGTCCGCCGAACTCGGGGGAACGGTCTACGTGGACCATGGTGTATCCAGCGCGCCGGATGCGACCGTCTGGGTGGCCGTGCGCCCCGAAAAGGTACGCATCCAGCGCGAGCGGCCGGACCAGCCCGACAACGTGTTCGCGGGTACGGTCAAGGAGATTGCCTACCTTGGCGACGTCTCCCGTTACCTGGTGGCGCTGGACAGCGGCAAGTTGGTGCGGGTAACGCAACCCAACACGGACCGGCGTGATGACCGGGTCACGTGGGAAGAGCGGGTCTGGTTGGCGTGGAGCCCGGCGGCGAACGTGGTGGTGACGCAGTAATGCCGCGTCCGGCCTATGCCGCCATTGGGCCGGCGCTGGCGGGTCTCCTCGAGGCCCTGCTGGGCTGGGGGCCGGTCCGTGCGGCGCAGAGTCGCCTGAAGGCCTGGGGGATCACCGGGCGGGTGCTGGTCACGGCCGTGCCGTACCTTTGGCTGCTGCTGTTCTTTCTCGCGCCGTTCTTCATCGTCCTGAAGATTTCCTTCTCCTCGGTCGAGATCGCCATGCCGCCCTTCGCGCCACTGGTGCAATGGGCCGATGAACAAGTGATGCTGATTCGGCTCAACCTCGGTAATTACCTGTTCCTCTGGGAGGATGCGCTGTATGCCTCCGCCCTCCTCAATTCACTGAAGATGGCGGCGATTTCCACCGGTCTGGCGCTGCTGGTCGGTTATCCGATGGCCTATGGCATCGCGCGCAGTTCCCGCGAATGGCGCAGCGTGCTGCTGATGCTGGTGATGCTGCCGTTCTGGACCAGTTTCCTGCTGCGCGTCTACGCCTGGATCGGCCTGCTCGGTGTCAACAGCCCGGTCAACCAGTTCCTGATGTGGGCGGGGCTGATCGACCAGCCGGTTTCGCTATTGCAGACGGATTGGGCCGTGTACATCGGCATCGTCTACAGTTACCTGCCGTTCATGGTATTGCCGCTCTACACCGCCATCGAGAAGCTCGACATGACGCTGCTCGAGGCCGCGGCCGATCTTGGCTGCACGCCCACCCGCACTTTCTTCAGTGTCACGCTGCCGCTGACGCGGGAGGGGATCGTGGCCGGCTGCATGCTGGTCTTCATCCCCGCGACCGGCGAGTTCGTCATCCCGGCGCTGCTCGGCGGGCCGGACTCCCTGATGATTGGCCGGGTGCTCTGGGAGGAGTTCTTCAACAATCGCGACTGGCCGGTGGCCAGTGCAGTGGCCATCGTCCTGCTGCTGCTGCTGGTCGGGCCCATCATGCTGTTCCAGCGGGCGCAGCAGGCGAGCGGCGGAGCACACCGATGAACCACCGTCGCTCGTTCTTCGTGCTCACGGCGATGGCCTTCGGGTTCGCCTTCCTCTATGTCCCCATCCTGTCCATGATCTTCTACTCCTTCAACAACTCGAAGTTGGTGACGGTGTGGGATGCTGCGGGTTCCCCGACCCTCAAGTGGTACGAGGCATTGCTGCGTGACCAGCAGGTGCTGGATGCTGCCGCGCTGAGCCTGAAGATTGCCGCCATCAACGCCACCGGTGCCGTGATCCTCGGCACGCTGGCCGGCCTGGCACTGGCCCGTTTCGGGCGCTTCAAGGGACGGACTTTCCTGACCGGCCTCACCACTGCGCCGATGGTCATGCCCGAGGTGATCACCGGCCTGGCAATGCTCCTGCTGTTCGTGGCCTTGCAGACGATGTTCGGTTGGCCGGCCGGCCGCGGGGTGACGACCATCACCATCGCCCATATCACCTTTTCCATGGCCTACGTCACGGTGGTCATCCAGTCACGGCTGCTGACGCTCGACGAATCGCTCGAGGAAGCGGCAATGGATCTGGGGGCGCGACCGGCCAAGGTGTTTTTCGTGATCACGCTGCCGATCATCTTTCCCGCGATTCTCTCGGGGTGGCTGCTCGCCTTCACCCTGTCGTGGGACGACCTCGTCATCACCAGTTTCGTTTCGGGGCCGGGGTCCACGACACTGCCCCAGTTGATCTTCTCCAAGGTCCGGCTCGGGGTGAATCCGTCCATCAATGCGCTGGCGACCGTGATGGTGTTGCTGGTGGCAACGTGCATCGTGGTGGCAGGAGTCTGGATGCAGCGCCAGGAGCGCAAGCGCCAACGTGACGTGCAACTCGCGCTGGCGGCAAACCAGGGCGGCAAGTGAGGCGGGAGCCAGAATGAGCGTTTGCATCGGTATCGACGTTGGCGGTTCTTCGATCAAGGCGGCGGTGGTCGATCTCGAGTCGGGGGTGTTGGTCGGCGAGGCAGCTTCCTGCCCGACGCCCGCGCCGGCCACCCTGCTGGCCGTCGGCACGGCCATCGGCGGCCTCGTGACTGCACTCGAGGCCGGTACCGGCCATGCGCATGGCAGCCTGCCGGTGGGTATCGCCGTGCCGTCAGTGGTCAGGCAAGGCGTGACCCACACCGCGGCGAACATCGATGCGGGCTGGGTACGTGCCGATGCGCGCGCCGCCCTCGGTCGCGAGGTGGGTCGCCCCGTGGTGCTGCTGAACGACGGCGATGCGGCCGGGCTCGCCGAGATGCGCCTCGGTGCCGGGCGCGGCCAGCACGGCACGGTGCTTTGCCTCACTTTCGGCACGGGTATCGGCAGTTCCCTGTTCATCGACGGGCGCCTGCTGCCGAACACCGAACTCGGTCATCTCGAGGTGGGCGGGGCGGAGGCGGAACAGTTGGCCTCCGGTCGTGCCCGTCGCGAACGTGGACTCGACTGGCCGTCCTGGTCGATCGAGGCCAGTCGGGTCATGTCCACTTTTCACGCGTTGCTCTGGCCCGAGTTGATTGTCGTCGGGGGTGGCCTGTCGGACCAGTGGGAGCACTTCGGCCATCTGCTGACGGTCCCGTGTGCCGTGGTCCCCGCGGACTGCCGGCAGCACGCCGGCGTGATCGGTGCCGCGCTGGCCGCTGCCGAGGGCATTGCCCCCTAGGGCGTCAGCGCGATTGCCCGGCAGGCCCGGCGCCCGGCGATGATCGCGGGGGTCCCTCGCTTGCCGGCGCCGTGAAGGGCCGGATGCCGAGCCAGCGATGGACTTCGGCAGGGAACAGGATCGTGTCCCCCTTCATCACCAGACCGATCCTGCGCAGGGCGGTGATATCCGCCACGGGATCCCCCTCGACCAGCAGCAGATCGGAGACGAACCCCGGGGCCACGACTCCATGCGCGCGGTCCTCGCGGAGCACGCGCGCTGCGCCGAGCGTGGCCTGTTGCAGGACGCGGCCGGATGGAATCCCGGCCTCGACCCACAGTTCCAGCTCGCGATGCATGGCGAATCCTTCCCAACTGTCGGTGCCCGGGACGAGCGTGACGCCGGCGGCATCGAGTTGCCGCAGCATCTGCAGCATCTTCTGCCAACTGGCCCGGTAGCGCGCGAGGACCGGTGGCGAGAGCTCCATCTCCGGTTGGAGCAGGCTGCGTCGGAACGCCACCGGCAGATGATCGAGGACCGGTCCCAGCACGCGGGAACGTTCACCCGGCGCCTGATTGAAGCTGTCCTCGAAGCAAGCCAGGGTCGGGTCGACGATGGTTCCGCGTCGTGCCAGTTCGGCCACGAATTCCCGCACGGCCGCGCCGTCGAGATCCAGGTCACCCCCGCGCTCGCCCACCATGGTGAAGCGGGCCAGGGTTCGCGTGTCCTCGTGCGGTTGCGCCACGAAGTTCAGGAACAGCATGTTCAGGTGACTCAGTTCGTCATAGCCCTGGGCAATCACGCGGCTTGCGGTGGTAAAGGCCGGGACATGTCCGCCCACCGCCAGGCCACGCCGATGGGCATGGGCCGCCACCGGCTCGATCCAGTCGGGTGGGAAAGAGCTGTAGAGCTTCAGTTGGCGGTATCCGTGCTCGGCAAAGAAGTCGACACCGGCAAGGGCCTCGGCGAGCGTGGCCGGTGTCTTGCCGCCGCTGGCGGTGAACGGGCTGCGCCCATCCATGAAGCCAGCCGGCCAGATCCGCGGCCCAAGCCACTCACCCCCGTCGAACCTCGCCTGCTGCAGCAGGAGGTTGTCGTGGTCGTTGCCGAGGTCGCGGGTCAGGGTCACGCCGGCAGCGAGGTGCAAGGGTCCACCCCAGGGTTGGTGATGCGTGTGCATGTCGACCAGGCCGGGAAGCAGGACCCGGCCGGCACCTTCGATTACCCAGGCGTTGGCCGGTAGCGGCAGGGTGGCGGGAC
>JBJTPC010000020.1:0-3762 GCA_046074905.1 Gammaproteobacteria bacterium | reverse complement strand
GTGGCAGCGGCTATATCTATGCTCGTCATATTAGGGGTTCCGCGTGCAGGTCCTGGAGGGCCGGGATCGCGTCGGTGGTCGGGTGCGGTCCCTGCATGACTTGCCGGGGCATCCGGAGGCCGGTGGCAGCGTGATTGCCGAAGGCTACGCGCGGGTCATCGATCGGGCGCGCCAATTCGGGGTGGCGCTGGAGCCGAACATCCCGCGGGCCGATCTCGCCGGCGCGATGGGTATCCACCTTGACGGCGTGACGCTCCGGGCGGCGGACTGGGGAAACTCCCCGCGCAATCCTTTCCCGGCCGGTCCGCTGCGCAATCTGCCACCCTATGCGGTAGGTAGCGCCGCGCTGCGTGCCGGCAATCCCTTCAAGGCGGTGGGTGACTGGCGTGCATCCGCTTTCCATGCCGAGGACATCTCGATCGCCGAGTTCCTCTCCGCGAAGGGATGGACACCGGACCAACTGCGGCTCGCGTTCGGCACGAACCCGGGCTATGGCAACTCCGCCAACGACCTTTCCGTGCTGATGATGTGGCACATCGCGGAGAATTTCCGCGTGATGGCCGGGGCTGGCGGACCCACCCTCCGCGGTGCGGGCGGCAATTCACGGATACCGGAGGCGATGGCCCGTGCCTTGCGCAATGAGGTACTGCTCGGCCGTCGCGTGGTGGGCATCGGCAGCGACGCCCAGGGCGTCGAGGTGGTCTGTGCGGACGGTGAGCGATTCAAGGCCCGCTACCTGCTGTGTACGCTGCCGGCCACCGCCTTGCGTTTCGTGCGTTTCTCGCCAGGCTTGCCGCTGCTGCAGCAGGCCGCCATCGACAACATCCAGTACAACCGTACCTTCCTGGTTTACTTCGCCGTGAAGCGGCCTTTCTGGGAAACGGATGGTCTCCCGGCGTCACTCTGGACCGATACCCATGCGGGGCGGCTGGTGATGAGCGGTGATGCGAAGGACCCGCGGCTGCTGCTGGCTTACGTCAACGGTTTCACGGCCGACCGACTCGACCGGATGGAGCCAGCCGCAGCCACGGCACTCGTGCAGGCTGACATCGAACGGCTGCGACCGTCGACGCGGGGGTTGCTGAAGCCATTGCGGCAGGTGAGTTGGCAGCGCGACGTATTCGCCGGTGGAACCTACACCTGCTGGCAACCCGGCCAGATCCGCCAGGGTTACGCCACGGCATTCGACGCACCGCTGGGGCGCCTGGTGTTCGCCGGGGAGCATACCGCGCGGCTGGCCCGGGGCATGGAAGGCGCGATGGAGTCGGGCGAACGGGCAGCGCTGCAGCTGCTGGAACTGCTGTAGGCGCCGCATCGCGCGACCGGCACGTTCAGGTGCCCAGCACCGCGCGCAGCCGCTCGCGATCCAGGGCGCCCTCCCAGCGGGCGATGACCACGGCGGCGACCGCGTTGCCGATGAAGTTGGTGAGTGCACGGCATTCGCTCATGAACCGGTCGATGCCGAGAATCAGTGCCATGCCGGCCACCGGGACATCGGGCACGATGGGCAAGGTGGCCGCCAGGGTGATGAAGCCGGCACCGGTCACGCCTGCCGCCCCCTTCGAACTCACCATGGCCACCGCCAACAGCAGCAGTTGCTGCGGCAGAGTGAGCGGCACGTCCAGCGCCTGCGCAATGAACAGGGCGGCCAGCGTCATGTAAATGTTGGTGCCGTCGAGGTTGAATGAGTAGCCGGTCGGTATCACCAGCGAGACGACCGACTTGCGGCAGCCGGCCTGCTCGAGTTTCGCCATCAGGCTGGGCAGCGCCGACTCCGATGAGGAGGTGCCGAGTACCAGCAGCAACTCCGACTTGAGATAACGCAACAACCCGAAGAGGCTGAATCCGGCGAACCGGGCAATGGCGCCGAGCACCAGCACCACGAAGGCCGCCGAAGTCAGGTAGAAGGTCGCGATCAGCACCGCGAGATTGGCCAGTGAGTCGAGTCCGTACTTGCCGATGGTGAAAGCCATGGCACCGAAGGCGCCCAGCGGAGCCAATCGCATCAGCACCGCGACGATCCGGAACACCACCTCGCGTGCGCTTTCCAGCACGGCAAGCAACGGCTCCGCCGGCGAACCGACGCTCGCGATGGCCACACCCGTCAGCAGCGCAACCAGCAGGATGGGCAGCAGGTCAGTGCCGACCAGTGCCCCGGTCAGGCTTTCCGGGATGATGGCGAGCAGAAAGGTCACGACGTCGCTCTCGTGAGCCTTGGCCACGTAACCGGACACCTTGCCGGCATCGAGTGACGCCGGGTCGATATGCAGGCCATCGCCCGGGCGCACCACATTGGCGACGACCAGACCGACCACCAACGCCAGGGTCGACACCACCAGGAAGTAGCCGAGGGTTCTGGCGGCCATCCGGCCCACCAATCCGTGCTCCCGTGCCGCAGCGATGCCTGTGGTCAGTGACAGGAACACCACGGGGCCGATGATCATCTTCACCAGTTTGACGAAGCCGTCGCCGAGTGGACGCAGGGCCTCGCCGAAGCCCGGATGGAAATGCCCTACCGCGACGCCAAGGAGGATGGCGGCCAGCACCTGCAGGTACAGATACCGGCTCGGCGCGGGGAAAACTGCACTCGGTCTGTCCATCGGGAGCCTCTGCCAGCGGCGCAACCCGCTGGCGCCCCCCGCAGGTTGCGGTGGTCAGCCCGCCGGGTCAAGGCTGTCCGGGGGGCGGCAACGGTGGCGTCTCATGTCGTTCCCGGTCCTTGGGTGCTGGATTCGGCGGTGGCGCCGGTGGCAGCTCGTGGCGTTCCCACGCCCTCGGCGGTGGGTTGGGTGGTGGCGCCGGTGGCGTCCCGTGCCGCGGTCGCGGCGGTAGCGTTGGCGGCGAGATTGGTGGCAGCGCGGGCACGGGGGACACCGCGGGCGGGTGGGGGCGCTGGGGGTAGTGTCGTTCGTGCAAGCGCTGCTGGAGGTCGGGCGCGTACGGATAGTGCTCCCGCGGGAACTCGCGTTGGTAATGCGGCAATGGCGCCGGCGGCGGAATCTGGCGCCGGTCCCAACGATCCCATCCGCGGTGCCGGCGTTCCCACTCGCGCCCCCAGCGCAGGGCCCAGCGCGGCGGCATCTCGAGCGCCCACGGCCGGAAGTACAGCGGCGGACGATGGAAATACCGCACCGGGATGCGGAGCAGGAACACCGGCACCTCGTCGCGGGGTATCCGGCGCCAGGGGCCGTTGTACCAGTCGCTGCGGTACCAGTCATCGTCCTCGAACACCCAGAACGAGCCTTCGAAGAAGAAGTAGTTGGCGATGATGCGCGGATCGTAATAGACGGGCAGTCCGGGAATGAGCACCAGTTCCGGATAACTCGACAGATGCAGCCCGAGTTCGACGCCGCTGCGGGCGTGACGATCGCGATGGAAGGGAAGGTCGTCGGCCAAGGCCGGACCGCCGAGGGCCGCGGCGCCGAGCAGTGTGGCCAGCCACAGGAACCTGCGTTTCATGATTGCACTCCAGCAAGGTCAGGCAAGACCGGCGGAATCCTGCGATTTGCCGGTACGGACTGGAGTCTGGCTTGGGCGACAAGGAACCTTCCGTGCGGACCGCCACGCGGGCGTCTGGCGCCGGAAACGACGAAGCCGGCTTGCGCCGGCTTCACTGCCGCCTGGAGAAGGCGGGGGATGGTGCCCAGAAGAGGACTCGAACCTCCACGGTGTTACCCGCTAGTACCTGAAACTAGTGCGTCTACCAATTCCGCCACCTGGGCAGGTGCGAAGATCAGCATTATAGAAGAAAGAACGAAAATG
>JBJTPC010000019.1:0-2493 GCA_046074905.1 Gammaproteobacteria bacterium | reverse complement strand
GGAACTTCTCGAGCCAGGCGATGGATTCGGCGTCGAGGTGGTTGGTCGGCTCGTCGAGCAGGAGCATGTCCGGCTTCGACAGCAGCAGGCGGCACAGCGCCACGCGGCGCCGTTCACCGCCTGAGAGGTTCGCGACATTGGCTTCCCAGGGTGGCAGGCGCAGCGCATCCGCGGCCACGTCCAGCGTGCGGTCGAGATTGTGGCCATCCGCCGCAGCGAGGATGGACTCCAGTTCCGCCTGGCGCGCAGCCAGCTTGTCGAAATCCGCGTTCTCGTCGCTGTAGGCGGCATACACCTGGTCCAGTTCCGCCAGCGCGTTCTTGATGGGCGCCACCGCCTCCTCGACGATCTCGCGCACATTCCGGGAAGGATCCAGCTTCGGCTCCTGTTCGAGGTAGCCGATCTTGGTGCCCGGCAGGGCACGGGCCTCGCCGTCGAACTCCTGGTCGACCCCGGCCATGATGCGCAGCAGCGTGGATTTGCCCGAACCATTCAGGCCGAGCACGCCGATCTTCGCCCCGGGGAAGAAGCTCAGCGAGATGTCCTTGAGGATGAAGCGCTTCGGGTGCACCACTTTCGCGACGCGGTGCATGGTGTAGATGAACTGGGCCATGGGGGTCCTGGATCGGTCGGAGTCGGGGCGGGAATTATCCGGGAAAACCGGGGCGCTGTGGGAGCGGACGCAGTCTCCGCGGGCTCCCGTGACCGCATGCTACAGTCCGGACTGGATGGCTTGGGCAGGGCAGGGGACATGGCGACCACCGCACTGGTCACGGGCGAGGCGCTGGCGCGCTACGGGTTTCCCAACGGGCACCCCTGGGGGGTCGACCGCCTGGCGGCATTCCATCGGGAATTCGATGCCAGCCCGGCTGCGGCGCAGGTGCTCCGCCTGGCTCCGCGCGAGGCGGGCAACGCGGAACTCGAGCTGTTCCACACCCCCGAGCACATCGCCTTCGTGATGGCGCGCTCCGATGGCTGGAGCGGATTCCTCGACGATGGCGATACCCCGGCGTTCCGCGGGGCGCACGCGGCGGCGGCGACAGTGGTGGGCGCCACGCTCGAGGCCTGTGCAGCGGTGATGGACGGGCGCGCCCGGCGTGCTTTCGTGCCCATCGCGGGCCTGCACCATGCGGCGCGCCACAAGGCCGCGGGGTTCTGCGTCTATGACGACCTCGGCGTGGCGGTGGAGTGGCTGCGGCGCTACCACGGCCTGCAGCGCGTCGCCTACATCGATATCGATGCCCACCACGGCGACGGCATGTATTACAGCTTCGAGGCCGATCCGGACCTGGTTTTCGCGGACATCCACGAGGACGGCAGTACCCTGTACCCGCATACCGGTCGTGCGGACGAGGTGGGTGCCGGGCCGGCTGCCGGCACGAAACTGAACCTGCCGCTGCCGGCCGGTGCCGGCGATCACGAGTTCCACCAGGCCTGGGAGCGGGTGGAGGCGCACCTCGCGGCCCATCCGCCGGAGTTCATCCTGCTGCAGGCCGGGGCGGACAGCCTCGGCGGCGATCCCATCACCCACCTGGCCTTCACGGAAAACGCCCACGCCCATGCGGCCGCGCGGTTGTGCGTGCTGGCGGAGGTCTACTGCGGCGGTCGCTTGGTCGGCACCGGCGGGGGCGGGTACAACCGCCAGAACCTCGGGCGGGCCTGGACACGGGTGGTGGAGGCCTTTGTCTCCAGCTGACCGGGTTACCGCGGATTGCCTCGGCAGTGGATGGGCTGGCGCGGCCCATGTCGCATTCGGACGGGGTCGGGCGGGCCGGGTAGGTTAAAATCAAGGCTCTGTCCCATGAGCCGCGCCGGAGCGCCTGCCCCCCATGTTCAAATCCAGCATGACGATCGCCGGTTTCGACCCCGAGCTTGCCGCCGCCATGGAGGCCGAGCGTGGCCGCCAGGAGCACCACATCGAGCTGATCGCTTCGGAGAACTACACCAGCCCCCGGGTGCTCGAGGCCCAGGGCAGCGTGCTGACCAACAAGTATGCCGAGGGCTACCCGGGCAAGCGCTACTACGGTGGCTGCGAGCATGTCGATGTGGCCGAGTCGCTGGCCATCGAGCGTGCCAAGCAGTTGTTCGGTGCCACTTGGGCGAATGTCCAGCCACACTCGGGCTCGCAGGCCAACGCGGCGGTCTATCTGGCACTGCTCAAGGCGGGTGACACCATCCTCGGCATGGGCCTCGACCACGGCGGCCACCTCACGCACGGCGCCAAGGTCAACTTCTCGGGCAAATTGTTCAATGCCATCTCTTACGGCCTCAAGCCGGACGGCAGCGGCATCGATTACGACCAGGTGCGCCGCCTGGCCCACGAGCACCGGCCGAAGCTGCTGATTGCGGGTTTCTCGGCCTATTCGCGGGTGCTGGACTTCGCCTTTTTCCGCCAGGTCGCCGACGAGGTCGGTGCCTACTTCCTGGTCGACATGGCGCACGTCGCCGGGCTGGTGGCCGCCGGTCTCTACCCGAATCCGGTGCCTTATGCCG
>JBJTPC010000018.1:0-3242 GCA_046074905.1 Gammaproteobacteria bacterium | reverse complement strand
CGACCGACTCGTGGCCGGCTTCGGTGAGGTGCGCCTGGCGCTGCTTCTCGTCGACCCAGAAATCACCCTCCACCACCTCGCCGTCGGCCTCTTCCGCCTTCTCGGCACGGCGCAGCCGCGGCACGATCGCATTGACCCGCTGGTAGAGCTCCGTGCTCTCCTCGGCCGGACCGGAAATGATGAGCGGGGTGCGTGCTTCGTCGATGAGGATGCTGTCGACCTCGTCGACGATGGCGTAGGCAAGCCCTCGCTGCACCCGTTCCTCGAGGCGGAAGGTGAGGTTGTCGCGGAGGTAGTCGAAGCCGTACTCGTTGTTCGTGCCGTAGGTGATGTCGCAGCCGTAGGCAGTGCGTTTCTCCTCGGCGGTCTGGCCGCCGCGGATCACCCCGACCGTCAGGCCGAGGAACCGATAGACCGGCCCCATCCACTCCGCGTCACGCGAGGCCAGGTAGTCGTTCACCGTGACCACGTGGACGCCCTTGCCGGGCAGCGCATTGAGGTACGTGGGCAGGGTGGCGACCAGCGTCTTGCCCTCGCCGGTACGCATCTCGGCGATCTTCCCCTGGTGGAGCGTGATGCCGCCGATCAGCTGCACGTCGAAGTGGCGCATGCCGAGGGTGCGGCGCGCGGCCTCGCGGACCGCCGCGAAGGCCTCCGGCAGCAGTTGGTCCGTGGTCTCCCCGGCCGCCAGGCGTGCCCGGAAGGCAGCGGTCAGCCCGGGGAACTCCTCGTCGGCCAGTGCCTGCATCCGCGGCTCGAGGGCGTTGGCGGCATCCACCAGGCGCTGGTACTGGCGGAGCAGGCGCTGGTTGCGGCTGCCGAAGAGTCGGGCGAGGAACTTGAACACGTCGGGTGATCCTTGAGGAGCCGGTTCACGGCCGGTAAGGCGACATGCAGCCTCCCGGACCGGGATTCAAGCCCGATAGTCTACCAAGACCCGTCTTCGGTCGCCCGGGTTCCCGGCCGGGGGAATCTCCCTGCGTGGCGTGATTGGGTCACAATGCCGGGATGGACTCCCGCTCGCGCCGCCCCCCCTCTCCCCGCCGCCGCGCCGGTCCCGCCCGGGGGACAGTCGGGCTCGACCAATGGCTGGACTCGGCAGTGGGACCCCTGGCGCACCTGCAGGCCGGGGCCGCAGTCGCGCGGCAGGCGCTGGAGGTCGCCCGCGCCATCCTCCCGGCGGAACTGGCGCCGCACCTGTGGGCCGCGAACTGCGTGGACGGCGAATTCTCGCTGCTGTTCGAATCCGCCGCCTGGGCCACGCGCGCGCGATACGCGGCGGACGACTGGCGCGACGCGCTGGCGCAGGCGATGGGAGAGAGAGTGGAGCGGGTGACCGTGAAGGTCCGGCCGCGCGGCTGAGGCCGGCAGCCCCTGCAGTCAGGCAGTGGCGGCAGCACCCGCGTAACTGATGGGCGCGCTGGAGCGGTCGCTGAACGTCACCGCTTCCCAGGCAGTCTCGTCGGCGATGAGCGTCCGCAGCAGCCGGTTGTTGAGCGCGTGGCCGGACTTGTAGCCGCTGAACTCGCCGATCAGGCTGCTGCCAAGCAAGTAGAGATCGCCGATGGCATCGAGGATCTTGTGCTTGACGAACTCGTCCTCGTACCGCAACCCCTCCTCGTTGAGGATGCGGAACTCGTCCAGCACGATCGCGTTGTCCATGGTGCCGCCGAGGGCGAGATTGCGGGCGCGCATCATCTCGAGGTCGCGGGTGAAGCCGAAGGTGCGGGCGCGACTGACCTCGCGCAGGAAACTGGTCGAGGAGAAATCCATCGAGGCGCGCTGCGAGCGGCGATGGAACACCGGATGGTCGAACTCGATCTCGAAGTTCACCCGGAACCCGTCATAGGGATCGAAACGCGCCCACTTGTCGCCGTCCCGTACTTCGACGGACTTGCGGATGCGGACGAAACGCTTCAGCGACGACTGCTCCTCGATTCCGGCCGACTGCACCAGGAACACGAAGGGGCCGGCACTGCCGTCCATGATGGGCACTTCGGGCGCGCTGAGTTCGATGAAGCAGTTGTCGATGCCGAGGCCGGCGAGCGCCGAGAGCAGGTGCTCCACGGTGCAGACCTTGACCTCGCCCTGGACCAGCGTGGTGCCCAGCATGGTTTCGCCGACGAGATGGGCGTCCGCGCGAACGTCGACGGGCTCCGGGAGATCCGTCCGGCGAAACACGATCCCGGTGTTCACCGGCGCCGGACGCAGCGACATCAGCACCTTCTGGCCATTGTGCAAGCCGACGCCCGAGGCGCGGATGGCATTCTTGAGGGTGCGCTGATAAAGCATAACCGCGGCAGGGTAGCACGCCGGGGTACCCCCCTCAACCAGGTGAGGGGCACCCCGGATGCCGTGCGACCTCAGTCGGCCTGGCGCCGCAGGAAGGCCGGAATGTCCAGCGTATCCTCGTCCCAATGCCCATCGGTCCGCAGCCCGTCACCGACGGCCGCCTTCAGCGGTGCCCGTCGGGCCGCCGGGCGGTCGAACTGGGACCAGTCGCCGCCCTGGGCGGCCGCGACCTGGTTGACGACCGACGGCAGGCCCGCCGCCACCCCGGCAGTGGACGCCGCGACGGGCGCCGCCGCCGGACGCACCACGCGCAGCGGCGGCTGGGTCACCGGGGCGGTCATCACCGGCGTGATCGCGGGACGACCCAGCCCGGTCGCCACCACCGTCACCCGCAACTCGCCGTTCTGCAATTCCGGGTCGATGACGGTGCCCACGACGACCGTGGCGTCTTCGCTGGCGTACTGGCGGACCGTCTCGCCCACCTCCTCGAACTCGCCGATCGAGAGATCGAGACCGCAGGTCACGTTGACCAGCACCCCCTGCGCGCCGGCAAGGTTGATGTCTTCGAGCAGCGGGCTGGAAACGGCCATCTCGGCGGCACGGCGGGCACGGTCCTCGCCGGTCGCGAAGCCGGTGCCCATCATCGCCATGCCGGTCTCCGACATGACGGTGCGGACGTCCGCGAAGTCGACATTGATCAGGCCCGGGCGGGTGATCAGTTCGGCGATACCCTGCACGGCACCCTGCAGGACGGTGTTGGCGGACTTGAAGGCGTCGAGGAGCGTGGTCGAGGGGCCGAGCACGCTGAGGAGCTTCTGGTTCGGGATGGTGATCAGCGAGTCGACGTGCTTCGACAGTTCCGCGATGCCGCTGTCGGCCACGTTGGAGCGACGCTTGCCTTCCATGCCGAAGGGCTTGGTGACGACCGCCACCGTGAGGATGCCCAGTTC
>JBJTPC010000017.1:0-3026 GCA_046074905.1 Gammaproteobacteria bacterium | reverse complement strand
CGGCATCCCCGGCCTCCCGGGCCGCCGCCAGCGCGGCCGCTGCGGAACGCAGCGCCGCTTCGCCATCACCGCCCATGAAGCTGGCCCGGGTCCCCAGCCAGTGGAGTTCGGCGCGGCGGGCGGCAGGCAGGTCCCGCCGGGTCAACGGCGCCTGCAACCACGTCGTGGCAGCTCGCGGGTCACGGGAATCCAGGGCGGCTTCGGCGCGCGAGAGCGCCTCCGCGAGCGAAACGGGTCCGGCGGCCTCCGCGCCGGCAAACCACGCGAGGAGGACGATGGCAAGGCAGCGATGGGCACGACGCCGGAACATGCGCACATTGTAGGATGCCGGCAGCGGGGGGACTGAATCGATGCGGATCAACTGGTGGAAATGGCACAAGTGGCTGGCGCTCGTGGTCGGCCTGCAGGTGCTGGCCTGGGCGCTGAGCGGACTGTTCATGTCGGTGGTACCGATCGAGCAGGTTCGCGGCGAGCACCTGCGCCGCACGATGCCACCCGCGGACCTGTCGCACTGGCTTGGACGAGTGGTGGTGCCGACGGCCAGCGGTCCGGTGCCGTCGCTGGAATTGGTGGTCGTCGAGGGACAACCGGTCTGGCTGTTCGGTGCCGGCCACGCACCGGAGCGCCAGCTTCGTCGTGTCGATGCCTTGACGGGTCGCGATCTGCCTGTACTGGACGCTGCCGCGGTTCGCCGTCTGGCGCTGCTCGATTACGCCGGACCGGGTCGCATGACCGCGGTGCGCATGCTGCGGGAAGCGGCACCAGTCGAGTACCGAGGCCCGCTGCCGGTCTGGCAAGTGACCTTCGATGACCCCGACGGCACCCGCCTCTATCTCGCTGCCGACTCGGGGAAGGTGGTGGCGCGCCGCACCGGGACGTGGCGTCTGTACGATTTCCTCTGGTCACTGCACATCATGGACTATCGCGAACACGAGGACTTCAACCACCCCCTGCTGGTCGTCTTCGCGGCTGGTCTGCTGTTGCTGACCCTCAGTGGTGCCGTGCTGGTGTGGAAGCGATTCGGCCGGGCGGTTGTCGGCCGCCGCCGGCCGCCCACCACCGGGAGCGCCATTACCGTCCTGCTGCTGGTGTCCTGGGGAGTGGCGCCGGAAGCCCGGGCGGGAGGGCCGGCGATGAATCCCTACCTCGCCCAGACCTTCAACAACCAGGGGCACTGGAATGACGCTGCCACCGACGCCACCGATCTCGCGGTTCCAAAGGGTCACTACCGGATGACCCCGGACGGGGCCGAGGTCGTGCCAAGCGAGACACTCGGCATCCCGATCTATCACGACGTCGTGGCCGGCAAGGAGGTCTTCTGGTTCTGGGCGGGCTTCTCGCTGCGCAAGCTGCACCGCGAGCAGGACCGTTTCGTGGAAATCGACCGGGTATCCATCGACCCCGGACTGCCCGGCTACCAGGCGCTCGATTCCGCCGCGCGAATGCAGCAGGCCGATGCCGTCCGCGGCTACCTCGAGCGCGGCGACGAACCGGGACTCGCCGATTACCTGCGCCAGCAGCCGAACCGCCTGCTGCAGGCGGTCGATGACCAGGTGCGGCTGGGAATCCTCTACTCGATGCTGGCCCGGGACAACGCCTTCATCGGCTCGAATGCCCGCGGACTGGTCCGAATCGAGCAGGCGAATCCCGCCGATCCCTACTCGCGGCTGCTGCCACCGCAGACCGTCACCCTGCCCGATACCCTGTTCGACGACGCCCGCGCCAGGCGCCAGACCATCTTCCCGACCGATACGGTGTTCGGGCTCGGCATGACCTTCAACGGCTTCCTGGTGGTCAACACCGTCGGTGGACGCATCATCACCCTCGACCGCCGCACGCTCGCTCCCATCGATGTCTATCAGGCCCGCGGCGAGGACGAGGTATTCACCAACAGTTTCGCCACCAGCGGCGAGGCCGGTGGCGGCGCCATCTACGTCGCCTCCAACACGACGATGTACCGGTTGGTGGTCGACGCCACCGGCCACATCCACGACGATGCCGCCGCCGGCGCGTGGCGGGAGCCGTATGACCGGGGCGTGCGGCTGCCCGCCGGCAAGATCTCGGACGGCACGGGCGCCACCCCCACGCTGATGGGCTTCGGTCCGCGCGACGATCGACTGGTGGTGCTCACCGATGGCGCCCGCAAGATGAAGCTGGTGGCCTTCTGGCGTGACGGTGTGCTGCCGCGACAGGCGAAGGGCCGCCGTCTCGCGGACCAGATCGAGGTGGATCTCGGTCCCGAGGTACCGGTGGTGCAGTCCGAGCAATCCGTGGTGGCCGAGAACGGCTATGCATTCGTCATCAACAACGTGCCGGCGCCGGGCGCGAAACCCTACGCGGCGGCGGGTTCCTTCTACCGTGCCCTGCTGGTCGGCGCGACCCGGGAAGCACCCTCCGGTGCGGCGATGTTCCGCTGGGATGCGCGGCGCAATCGCTGGGTATCGCTGTGGCAGCGGCGGGATGTCGGTTTCATCGCCACGGTGCCGATGCTCAGCGTCGGCAGCCGCATGGTGGTGATGAACGGCCATTACGCGGGCCACCTCGGCAGCCTCTACCATCTCGGCCTGGACGTCGACACCGGCCGCACGGTGATGTCCATCGAGACCGGGCTCGACCCGCGGTTCAATGGCTCGTTCACCGGCCTCAAGTGCGATCCAGCCGGCAACCTGTTCTACCCGACGATGTTCGGGCTCGTCCGGTTCGATGTCACGCGCATGCAGCGACTGTCCGGTCCGCCGGCAGCCGACCGGAGTCCGCCATGAGCGCCCCCGTTGCGGTTATCTTTCCAGCCAGCCCCATCGACCCCATCCACTGAGGAGTGTTTCCATGCGACTCGAAGGCAAGACCTGCATCGTCACCGGCGGCGCCAGCGGCATTGGCGAAGCGACCGTCCGGCGTTTCGTCAAGGAGGGGGCCCGGGTGCTGATCGCCGACCGCAACCTCCCGGCCGCGGAGACACTGGCTGCGGACCTCGGCGGCGCGGCCCATGCCATTGCCTGCGACGTTCGCAAGGAGGAAAGCGCGAT
>JBJTPC010000016.1:0-3135 GCA_046074905.1 Gammaproteobacteria bacterium | reverse complement strand
CAGTTCGACAAGCGCATCAACAGCATCGCCGATTACCAGGAAGACGCCTCGGCACAGGGGCGGCTGAACGCCTGGGGCTTTGCCATCAACCTCGCGGCGGAGCGCCCGATCATCGGCGGCGGCTACGGCGCCTTCAATGCCAATGCGTTCCTGCGCTATGCCCCCGAGCCGGAGCGTTTCCATGATGCACACAGCATCTACTTCGAGATGCTCGGTGAGCATGGCTACGTCGGTCTGTGTCTCTTCTTGTTGCTGGCCGTCCTGGCGTTGCGCGAGACACAGCGCATTCGCCGCCTGTCCCGCGACAACCCCGAGTTGCGCTGGGCCTTCGACCTCGCCACCGCGCTGCAGTGCAGTGCCGTTGCGTACGGCGTCGGCGGTGCCTTCCTCGGCCTCGCGTATCTCGACTTGCCGTACCAGCTGGTCGCGCTGATCGTCCTCACCGGCCGCGTGGCCTTGCCGGATGAAAAAGAGGAGCGCTTGCGCAAGCCGCCGATCACCGCAGCCGAGCGTCGGTTGCTGCGGCAGCGCGCCGCGCTGGCCGCCGCCGAGTCGGCGCCCGTTGCCCCGATCACTACGCCGCGCAGCGGGGGAGACCCGGCCTGACCATGCGCTGGATGCGTCCCCTGCTGCGGTGGTGGCCCGGTCGGCGCTTGCTGGTGCTGGCCTTCCATCGCGTCGCCCGCGACCCGGATCCCTATGATCCGGCGATGACCTCGGCGGACCGCTTCGCGCGCGAACTCGATGCGCTGGCGGGGTTCGAGGTCGTGCCGCTCCGACAGGGACTGGACGACCTGGCCGCCGGCAGGCTCAAGCGACCGGCGGTGGCAATCACGTTCGATGACGGCTATCGCGACCAACTCGAGGTGGCGCAGCCGCTGCTCGAGGCCCGGGGCTATCCGTCCACGGTCTTCGTGTGTCCTGCCTTCATCGATGGGCCCAATCTCTGGCATGACCGCCTGCTGTGGGCGCTGCGCGAGGGGGTGACCGGTCGGGAACTCCCGTTGGCGGGTCATCCGCACGTGGATGACCGTCGCGTCATTCCCGAGGACCTGACGGCGCGCCGGGCCTTGGCCTCGACCTGCATCGAGGCCGTCAAGTTCCTGCCGCTGGCAGCCCGCGAGCAGGCCGTGTCCGCCATCGAGGTCGCCTGCGGTGCGCCGACCGCCCCGCGCTGGATGCTGGATCGCCAGGAATTGCGGCGATTGGCGGATCGACCGGGCGTGGAGATTGGCGCGCACACCCTTCATCACCCGATCCTCGCCAGCTGTTCTGCCGCGGAAGCCGCCGAGGAAATCGCCGGCAGCCGTCGGGACCTGGAGCATCTGCTCGGACGACCGGTGCCGCTGTTCGCCTATCCGAACGGGCACGCGGGGCGCGACTTCGGCGAGCGCGAGGTGCAGTTGGTGCGCGCTGCCGGCTATTCCCACGCTTGCACGTCCGATTGGGGCAGCGTGCATCGTGGAACCGATCGCTGGCAGCTGCCACGGTTGGGGCTCTACCACGCCTCTCCCTGGCGAAATGCGCTGCTGCTGCTGCGCGAGGCACTGGTCCCATGAACGACGACTGGGAGCGTCCGGTGGAGCGGGCGATGAACGAGCCAACCGGCAAGCACCGACCCCTCGAGGAGCGCATCGTGTCCCTGCTGCGGGGCGTGCTGTCGCTGCCCGGGAGTCTGCCGCTGGATCGCGATACCCCGCTGCTCGGAGCGATTCCCGCACTCGACTCGGTGGCAGTGGTGGCGCTGCTCACCGAGCTCGAGGAAAGCTTCGGCTTCATCATCGCCGATGAGGAGCTTTCCGCGGCCGCATTCACCACCGTCGGCACGCTCTGCGATTGGGTACAGCGACAACTGCCGGAGGTCACGCCGTGATCGGCGAGACGGCAGGCTGGATCCGCGGACGGCAGGGGAGGCGGGCGTCGCATCGCTGGTTCCCGGCGCTGGGGCCCGTGCGGGGCATCATCCTGTTCGTGCCGCCCTGGGGTGACGAAATGAACCACACCCGGCCGCTGATGGCGGCGGGTGCGCGCGCGCTGGCTGCGGCCGGCTGGGAAGTCCGCTGCCACGATCCCTACGGCACCGGTGACAGCGACGGCGAATTCATGGAGGCCACCTTGCGTGGCTGGTGCGAGGACCTCGCGGACGATGTCGTGGAAGCGGGGTATCGCGGACCGGTGGTGGTGTGGACCGCGCGTCAGGGAGCACTGCTGGTGCCTCCGTTGCTCGCGGAGCTCAAGCAACGGCGCAAGCGTGCGCCGGCGGCCGTGGTCTCCTGGAGTCCCGTGACCAGCGGAGCGGCGGCCTTGACGCAATGGCTGCGCATCGCGGCCATGGGTGGTGACGAGCGTCCGGAGTCGCTCCGCGCCCGGCTCGAGGCCAGCGAGTCCCTGCTGGCCGCGGGTTACCCGTTGACGCCCGCTTTTGCCCGGGAAGTGGCGGCGCTCGATGCTGTCGCGAAACCGGCCACGGACCCCCACGAGCGTCCGGTCGACACGCCCCGTCGCCAGGCCTGGGACGCGATTGCCCTGGGCCTGACGCGCTTCTGGCTCGAGACCGAGGCTCCGCTCGAGGTGGCACTGGTCAGTCCTCTCGTCGACTGGCTCGAGCGCAACCTGCCGGCCGTCCACGACAGCGAGGTCACGCTGGTCGGGCTGCAATCACCGGCGGAGCCGGGCGAGGGCTGCAGCCGGCGCGGCACCGCCCATCATCCCTGGCCCCTGCAACTCACGGTGCCCGTCGGCGCCGCCGGTCGTCCGGGGGTGCTGTTCGTGGTCGGCGGGTCGCAAACCCGCGTCGGCGCCCATCGCCAGTTCCTGCGCTGGGCGCGGGCGTTCGCAGACGCCGGTCACGCCACCTGTCGCTTCGATCGTTCCGGTCGGGGTGACGCCGAAGGTCCGCGGCTCGCGCCCGAACAGGCCGGCAACGAACTGCGGGCGGCACTCGAGCAGGCGGTGGACAGCACCAGCGTCAAGCGCTGGGTGGTGTTCGGGCTGTGTGACGGAGCCACGGCGGGACTGCTGCATCTCGCGGACCATCCGGCAGTCGCGGGCCTGCTCGCCGTGAATCCCTGGATCGCACCTTCCACCGCCGTGGCATCCCAGGCGCTGGTCGACGGACACTACGCGCGACGCTGG
>JBJTPC010000015.1:0-5095 GCA_046074905.1 Gammaproteobacteria bacterium | reverse complement strand
GACATCGCCGCGGCCTGCCTGTACCTGGCCTCGCCGTTTGCGGCGTATGTCAGCGGCGCCACGCTCGAGGTCCATGGCGGCGGCGAGCGACCCGTGTTCCAGTACCTGGCGGAGAACGCACCGCCGGCATGAGCCGAGAAGTCGGGCGTCCGGGTGGCGCCGGCAGCAGTCGTCGATTCCGGAAAACAAAGGGGGCATTCGATGGGCGGAAACAACCTGGACCGCATTGCGGTCGTCACTGGCGCCAGTCGCGGCGCCGGCAAGGGCGTGGCACTCGGTCTCGGCCAGATGGGCTTGACGGTCTACGTGACCGGCCGCTCCACCGAGCGCAGCCTCGGCAGCAGCAAGGGCGAGGCCCTCCCCGGGACGATCCATGAGACCGCCGAGGAGATCACGCGGCTCGGCGGACGCGGCATCGCCGTCGCCTGCGACCACGACGACGATGCGCAGGTCGCGGCGCTGTTCGCGCGTGTGGCGGCCGAGTCCGGGCACCTCGATATCCTGGTCAACAACGCCACGTTCATCCACGACAACCTGATCGATCCGGGCGGCTTCTGGGAGAAGCCGCTGGATCTCGTGCGCATCATCGATGTGGGCTTGCGCTCTGCCTACGTGGCCAGCTGGCATGCCGCCCGCATGATGGTGCCGCGTGGGCAGGGCCTCATCACGTTCGTCTCCTCGTTCGGCTCCAGCTGCTACATGCACGGTCCGGCCTACGGTGCGCAGAAGTCGGGCCTCGACAAGTTCGCCGCGGACATGGGGGTCGATTTCGAGGGCTCCGGCTGTGCCGCCGTGTCGCTGTGGCTCGGCCCGCAGATTACCGAGCGCACGGCCATCGCCGTCCGCGAGCGTCCGGACCAGTACAGCGAGTTCATGAAGGTGGCCGAGACGCCGCAATTCAACGGACGCGTCATCGCTGCCCTCGCGCGCGACCCGAACCTCGCGAAGAAGAACGGCCAGACGCTCGTTACCGCCGAGCTGGCGATGGAATACGGCATCCAGGACGAAGGGGGCCGCCAACCGCCGTCGTACCGCGACATGCTGGGTCCGCCGCGCATCCCGCATCCCGCCAAGGTGGTCTGAGGTCGCCATGTCGACGTCTCCTGCCGCCGGTGCCACCGCCATCCCGGCGCGCGCGCTCCGGGATGCCTTCGGTGCCTTCGCCACGGGCGTCACCGTGGTCACGGCCGTGCGCCCGGACGGCGAGCCGGTGGGCATCACCGCCAACTCGTTCGCTTCGGTATCGCTGGACCCGCCGCTCGCGCTGTGGTCGCTGGCGAATACAAGCCCCAGCCTGCCGGCGTTCGCGGTCGGTGCACCTTTCGCCATCCATATCCTGGCCGACGGCCAGCGCGACCTCGCGATGCATTTCGCGCGCTCCGGCAAGGACAAGTTCGAGGTGGACGCGGCCTGGCGCATGAATCCCGAGCCGCCGAAGCTGCACGGCGTGCGCGCACGGCTGGACTGTCGCGTGCATGCGCTCCATCCCGGCGGCGACCACACCATCATCCTCGGCGAGGTGCTGGCGGTGACGCGCAACACCGCCGCGCCGCTGCTGTTCGCCGACGGCCGCTTCGGCCGCTACAGTCAGGAGCCGGGTACCCCGGCCGTCAGCACCTGGAGCAGCCTCCAGGGCGAGTGGGTTTGAAATACAGGACCGACCCCAGACCATGATCGACGCCTACCTTTTCGACCATGTACGCACGCCGCGCGGCAAGGGCCGCCCGGAGGGCGCGCTGCACGAGATTTCCGCCGTCTCGCTGGCTGGCCAGACGCTCGCTGCCCTGCGCGACCGGAACGCGCTCGATACCCGTCTCGTCGAGGAAGTGATTCTCGGCTGCGTGGCGGCAGTGGGCGAGCAGGGCGGCAACATCGCGCGCATCGCCACGCTGGTCGCCGGTTACGACGAGTCCGTTCCCGGCGTGCAGCTGAACCGCTACTGCAGCTCCGGGCTCGACGCGGTGAATTTCGCCGCGGCCAAGGTGATGTCCGGCCAGGCGGAGATGGCCGTGGGTGGCGGCGTGGAGATGATGTCGCGGACCCCGATGGGTGCCGATGGCGGCGCTTGGGCCATCGATCCGCAAGTGGCGTTCCGCACCCGGTTCGTCATGCAGGGCATCAGCGCGGATCTACTGGCCTCGCTGCGCGGCCATACGCGCGAACAGCTCGATGCCTATGCCCTCGCCAGCCAGCAGCGTGCGGCACGTGCCTGGGCCGAGGGACGCTTCGCGCGCTCCGTCATTCCCGTCCGCGACGTGGTGGGGGCCGTGGTGCTCGACCGCGACGAGCACCTGCGTCCCGAGACGACCGCCGAATCGCTGGCCGCCCTGAAACCCTCGTTCGTGGAGATGGGCACGAAGTACGGCTTCGACGCGGTGGCGCTGCAGCGCTATCCCGAGGTCGAGCGCATCGAGCACCTGCACCACGCCGGCAACAGCTCGGGCGTCGTCGATGGTGCTGCCGCGGTGCTCGTCGGCTCGCTGGAGGCCGGTCGCCGCGCGGGCCTCAAGCCCCGCGCGCGAATCCGCGGCTTTGCCAGCATCGGTACCGAGCCCACGCTCATGCTCACCGGACCCGCCCCGTCGGCCCAGCGTGCGCTGGCCAAGGCCGGCATGTCCGCGAAGGACATCGACCTCTGGGAGCTGAACGAGGCTTTCGCGTCGGTGGTGCTCGCCTTCATGGAAACGATGGACGTGCCGCACGAGCGCATCAACGTCAACGGCGGTGCCATCGCGCTCGGGCATCCGCTCGGGGCCACCGGTGCCATGATTCTCGGCACCGCTCTCGATGAGCTCGAGCGCACCGGCCAGGGCACCGCCCTCGTCAATCTCTGTGTCGGTGCCGGCATGGGCACCGCCACCATCATCGAACGCGTCGCCTGAGGCTGGTTCATGAGCTCCTCCCGCAACCCGGCATCCTTCGCCATCCAGCCCGCGACCGTCGAGGGTCCGTCCGTCGTGCTCGTCGCGCTCCGCTTCGCGGTCGACGCCGACGGTATCGCCCTGGTCACGCTCGACCGGCAGGACAAGTCGATGAACACCATCGACACCGTCCTCATCAACGAACTCGCAGGAGTGATTGCCCGCATCCGCGAGGATGCGGCCATCCGCGGCGCGGTCATCACGTCCGGCAAGGATGCCTTCCTTGCCGGTGCCGACCTGTTCGACATCGAGGCGCGTCTCTACGACAACCTCGGCCGTGCGGCCGCCGAGATGGTCGAGGAGACCTATACCCTCAACCGCCTGCTGCGGCCGCTGGAGACCTGCGGCAAGCCGGTGGCCTGCGCATTCAATGGTCTGGCGCTCGGCGGCGGTCTCGAGGTCGGTCTCGCCTGCCACTACCGCGTGGCCGCAGACGGCCGCCAGCTGCAGTTCGGCCTGCCCGAGGTGCAGGTCGGCTTGCTGCCCGCCGGTGGCGGCACCACGCGCGTGACACGCCTGCTCGGCCTGCAGGCGGCCATGCCGTTCCTGCTCGAGGGCAAGACCGTGGGTCCGCAGGAAGCGCTGAAGGCCGGCCTGCTCCACGCCGTGGTGCCTGCGGCCGAAGTGCTGGCGAACGCGAAGGCCTGGGTGCTGGCCAACCCCGAGGCGAAGCAGCCCTGGGACACCAAGGGCTGGAAGACGCCGGGCGGCGCCGGCGCCATGGCGCCGGCCGTGGCGCAGGCCCTCGTGGTCACCAACGCGATGCTGCAGTCCGGAACCCAGCACAACTATCCCGCACCGCTGGCCATTCTCTCGTGCATGTACGAAGGGGCCCAGTTGCCGATCGAGAAAGCCCTGCGTCTCGAGGCGAAGTACATGGCGCAACTGCTGGCGGACCCGGTGTCCGGCAACATGCTGCGCACCTTGTTCGTCAACAAGTCGAAGGCGGACAAGCTCAGTCGCCGTCCTGCGGGCGTGCCGAAGCGTCGGCATGCCCGCATCGGCATGCTCGGCGCAGGCCTGATGGGCGGCGGGATCGCAATGGTGGCGGCACAAGCCGGCATCGAGGTAGTGCTGATCGACCGTGACCAGGCCGCGGCCGACAAGGGCAAGGCCTATGTGGCGAAGCGGTTGGACTCGGCCGTCGCCAAGGGTCGCACGACCCGGGAGAAGGCGGATGCGGTGCTTGCCAGGATCCATCCGACCACCGATTACCGCGCACTGCGCGAGGTGAGCCTGGTGGTCGAGGCGGTGTTCGAGGACCGCGCCGTCAAGGCCGATGTGACACGGCGGGCCGAGGCCGAGATGCCGGCGGATGCGGTGTTCGCCAGCAATACCTCCTCGCTGCCGATCACGGGACTGGCCGAGGTGTCGCTGCGTCCGGACCGCTTCATCGGCCTGCACTTCTTCTCGCCCGTCGACCGCATGCCCCTGGTCGAGGTGATCCGTGGCCAGGCGACCAGCGATGCGACCCTGGCCGAGGCGCTCGACCTCGTCCAGCAATTGCGCAAGACCCCGATCATCGTCAACGACAGCCGGGGCTTTTTCACCAGCCGCTTCTTCGGCGCGGTGGTGAACGAGGGTGTCACGTTGCTCACCGAGGGCGTGAAGGCGGCATTGATCGAGAACGCGGCGAAGCAGGCCGGCTTGCCGGTGGGGCCCCTCACCGTGTCCGACGAGGTCGGGCTCGATCTCGCCGTGAATGTCGCCAAACAGACGGCCAGGGACCTCGGCGATGCCTATCGCCCCGGCACCTCGCTGGCGGTGATCCGGCGCCTGGTCGAAGGTCATGGCCGCCACGGACGCAAGAACGGCAAGGGCTTCTTCGATTACGCGGCGGACGGCTCCAAGCGGCTGTGGCCGGGCCTGGCCGAGGAGTTCCCGCCGGCGGCGAAGCAGCCCGCCGCGGCGGAGATCAAGGAGCGCCTGCTTTACGCCGCTCTCGTCGACGCGGCCAAGTGCATGGCGGATGGCGTCATCACGGATCCGGGTGAAGCGGACGTGGGTGCGGTGCTCGGGGTCGGGTTCCCGACGTATCTCGGCGGGCCGTTCGCGATGATGGATACCGTGGGCCTGGCGCAGGTGGTGGCGAATTGCGACCGTCTGGCCGTCACCCATGGCGAGCGTTTCGCCGTGCCGTCGTTGCTGCGCGAGATGGCAGCGCCCGGCGAGAC
>JBJTPC010000014.1:0-20116 GCA_046074905.1 Gammaproteobacteria bacterium | reverse complement strand
TCACGCTTGCCGCCATGAAAGTTCGCTTCGATGCCGACCTGGTGGCGCGCTACGACCGTCCGGGTCCCCGCTACACGTCCTATCCGACCGCCGTGCAGTTCTCCCCCGCCGTCGGTGCCGCTGCGTATGGTCAAGCGGTGGCGGCGACCAACGCCGACGGCGGGCCGCTGTCGCTCTACGTGCATGTGCCGTTCTGCACCCATCCCTGCTTCTACTGCGGTTGTACACGCATCATCACCCGCAATCCCCTGGCCGGTGACCAATACCTCCGTCACCTCGCCGGCGAGATACGCTTGCGCGGTGCGCAGGTCGATTCCTCGCGGACGGTGGACCAGCTGCATTTCGGTGGAGGCTCGCCCACTTTCCTGAGCCCCACGCAGTTGGGTGAGGCGATGGCGCTGCTGGCGCGGCATTTTCCCTTGAATAGCGGTTCGGGCCGCGAGTTCGCCATCGAAGTGGATCCGCGGACTGTCGGACCGGAGACAATTCAGGCGCTGGCGGACCTCGGTTTCAACCGGATCAGTCTCGGCGTGCAGGATATCGACGCCGGCGTACAGGCGGCCGTCAACCGGGTACAGTCGCTCGCGCAGGTGCAGGCGGTCATCGAGGCGTCACGTCAGGCCCGTTTCGCCTCCGTGTCGGTCGATCTCATCTACGGCTTGCCGCGGCAGACCGAAGAGACCTTTGCCTGTACCCTGGCGGCCGTGGGCGAACTACGTCCGGATCGCGTTGCGGTCTACGGTTACGCGCACCTGCCACAGCTGTTCAAGGCGCAGCGGCAGATCGACGAGCGTCAGTTGCCGGACGGTCCGACGCGCCTGCGACTGCTCGGGATGGCCATCGAGCAGCTGTCGGCCCGCGGTTACGAGTACCTCGGTCTGGACCACTTCGCCTTGCCCGACGACGAATTGGTGCAGGCCCAGCGCGCCGGTACGCTGGTGCGCAACTTCCAGGGCTATTCGACGCATGGTGGCGCGGACCTCGTCGCGCTCGGCATGAGCGCCATCTCGCAGGTCGGCGACACCTACGTGCAGAACGTCAAGGGTCTCGAGGCCTACTATGCGGCTCTCGCGGCGGGGCGTCTGCCGATCGAGCGTGGCGTGCGCCTGACCCGGGACGACCTCATCCGCCGCCACGTGATCCAGCGGCTGATGTGCGATGCGGTCATGTCATTCACCGAGGTGGAGGCGCGTTTCGGGCTGGATTTCAGCGACTACTTCGCGGGCGAACTGGTCGCTCTGCAGCCGCTGGTCGCGGACGGGCTGGTGGTCCGCGAAGCGCAGGGATTGCGCATCACCCCGGTCGGCCGTCCGCTGATGCGCAATGTGGCGATGGTATTCGACGCCTATCTGCAGGCCCCCGCGGACGCGGGCCGGCTGCGCCATTCCCGGACCGTCTGAGCCGCTCGTCGCTGGCCTGGCATCGCCGTCGCCGGGGCGCTTCAGGCTCCGTCGGCGACCACCCACACCGGGGTGCCACCGGGGAGCATGAACACCAGCGTCGTGCCGGACGCTCCGCTTGGCGGGCGGTTCGTGGCCAATCCGGCCCGCTCCAGCAGCGGTCGCACCGCCGGGGGATCCGGATGCTCGAACAGGAGCCCGGTCCGCGGGAGCAGTGAGGGAGGGTAGAGTCCGAGGTTGACTCCATCACCGGTGAGCACCCGGTGCGGCAGGGGCGAGGAGTCCTCGCCGAGGCAGACGAAGCCCACGGACTCCCAGTGGGCTGCGGCCGCAGCCGCGTCCATCACCGGCACCATCACCTCGCGGAACCAGCCGAGCGGCGGCGAACCGCTGGGGACCAACGGCGAGAATGTCCGTGCCTCGACCAGTCGCAGGGCCAGCCCACCCGGGAACTCGCAGCGCACTTCCTGCAACTGCCCTTCGCCGCCATGCCACTCCCGCTCCCCGAGTTCGCTGCCGGCCAGCGCGTCGAGGGCTGCCAGCATGCCCGGCCGCACGAACACGAGCTCCGGTGCGTCGCGCTCCGCGTGCAATCCCAGGACGCAACGGCCGTCGCCCAGTACCGCATAACCGCGGGGCCGCGCGTCGCTGGTGGTCGCTTCGGCGAACCCCAGGCTGCGCAGGCACTGCCAGCTGGCGAGCAGGTCCGATGCCGGCAAGGCCAGTTCGAGGAACCGGCCAAGCGGGCCGTGGTTCACCGCGGGGTTCCGGCCAATGCCTGATGGCGGCGTGCGGCGGCGGCAGCCGCCTCTGCCTGGGCGGCGGTATCGAAGCCCGGCGCCGCCTCCGGCCAGCCGGAAGCGTGCTGCAGTGCCAAGTCCGCAAGCAGGCGCGCGTGGGTCTCGCCGTCGTTCAGGGCGGGGATGTAGTGGTAGGACTCGCCGCCTGCAGCGATGAAGTCCTCGCGACCGCGGATTGCAATCTCTTCCAGCGTCTCGAGGCAGTCCGTGGCGAAGCCCGGGCAGATCACGTGGACCCGCCGTGGTCCCTTCTGGGCGTATTCGGTCAGTACCTCATCCGTGTACGGGCGCAGCCATTCCTGGGTCCCAAGGCGCGACTGGAACGCCACGGACCAGTCTCCTCGCGGGAGTTGCAATTCCTCCGCCACGCTGCGGGCCGTTGCCAGGCAGAAGCAGTGGTAGGGGTCGCCCTCGAGCAGGTAGCGCTGCGGGATGCCGTGGAACGAGAACAGCAGATGACCCGGACCGTGCTCCGCCAGATGGCTTCGTACCGAGTCGGCGAGGGCGCGATGGTAATCCGGCCGGGTGTGCCAGCCGTTGACGAACCGCACCTCCGGAACCCAGCGCCAGGTCGCCAGTTCCCGCGTGACGCGATCGAATATCGATGCGGTGGTCGTGCCGGAGTACTGCGGATAGAGCGGGATTACCACCAGACGCCGCGCTCCTGCCGCCTGCAAACGGCGCAGGGCCGAGGGCAGCGAAGGATTGCCGTAGGTCATGCCCACCTCGACCAGCAGCTGCCCTGCGGAGTCGGGACGGAGCGAGTCGATGACCGCCTGGACCCGCGCCGCCAGGCGTCGCGTCAGCACCAGCAGGGGTGAGCCCTCGGGGGTCCAGACTTGCTGGTAGGCATGGGCACTGCGGCGGGGCCGCGTGTTGAGGATGATGCCGTTGAGCACCAGCCACCAGAGGGGCCGTGGCACCTCCACCACCCGCGGATCCCACAGGAACTCCTTCAGGTAGCGACGGACCGCCGCCGGTGTCGGTGCATCCGGTGTACCGAGATTCACCAGCAGGATGCCGATGCGGTCCGGTCCACCGTGGGCAAAACCGGGAGTTCCATGGAAGCGACTCATCGGGGATTCCTTGCGGTGACCGACTCAGAGGTGACGGACGACGGCAGCCACGTCCGGCTCGCGCACCGTCCCGGGGGCAACCGGTGTGCCCAGATGCAGGATACCGACAATGGTGTCGTCGTCGGCGATGCCGAGAGCGGATTTCACCCGCGGGCTGTAGGCGGCGGCACCCGTTTTCCACCACATGCCGAAGCCGAGCGCGTGGGCCTGCAACCACAGATTCTGGACGGCGGCCGCGGTGGCGGTGACCTGTTCGATGGCCGGGACCTTGGGATGTTCGCGCACCGCCGTGTAGGCGCCCACCAGCATGGGGGAGCGCAACGGCTTGGCACGAGCCGCGGCAAGTTCCTCCGCCGTGGCATCGGGGCGCTTCTCGCGGAGGTCCTCGGTCATCGCGGCGGCGAGGATCTCGCGCGCCGCACCGCGCAGCACCAGGAACCGCCAGGGCGCCAGACGCCCGTGGTCCGGTGCGCGCACGGCGGCTGCAAGCATCAGGTGCAGTTGCGCGTCATCCGGCGCCGGCTCCGCGAGTTTCGCGGGCGAGCAACGGGTCAGCAGGGCGGTACGGACGTCCATGGTGGTGGTTTTTCGCGGTGGCAGGCCCTGCGGTTTCGCGGCAGGGCGGTGGGCGGTCAGGAATCACGAGTCTGGCGACGATGGTCCATCCACAGCAGCACGGCTGAGAACGCGGCTGCCCCGAGGATGAAGCGCATGGTGGGCCGGGCCGTCGTGGAGGGAAACAATCCCATCCATTGTACGGCGAGGGCCGCCGCGAACTGTTGCCCGAAGCCGAGCAGGCTCGACGCAGTGCCGCTGGCCGCCGGATGCAGGGCCACGGTGGTTGCCGTGACATTCGGCAGTGCCTGGCCCTGGCCGTAGGCGAGGATGGCCATGGGCAGGAACAGGCAGAGCGGGGTCAGGACGGGACCGGCCAGACCCGCCTCCGCGAGGGCGCAGCCCAGCAATGCGCCGGACAGTTGCAGTGCAACCCCGGTGCGAATGAACGCAGTCATCGAATGGCGCCCGTGCGCGCGCGTCACCAGCCAATTGCCGGCGAAATACGCCACGGCGATGAGCAGGTTCCACACCCCGTAAGTGGACAGCGGCAGTTGCTGCGCCTGCAGCACGTAAGGCGCGTTCCACACGAACACCAGGAAAGTGGCGTAGATGACGGCAGCCTGCAGGATGCCGTTCAGGAAGGCGAGGTCGCCGAGGATATGGCGGGTCTGGTGCCACAAGGCGCCCGGTCCCTCGCCGCCGCGGCTGGCGAAGGCCGCGCGATCCGCGGCGCTGCGGGTTTCCGGCAAGCGCCAGGCGGTGAGCAGCAGCGCCGGCAGACCGACGCAGGCGAGGGTCCAGAACACGCCGCGCCAGCCGCCGTGATCGCCGATGAAGCCGCCGGCAATGGGCGACAGCGTGGGCGCGATGACCATCACCATGGTCAGGAACGCCAGCATGCGGGCCATGCTTTCGCGGGGATAGACATCGCCGATGATGGCCCGCGCCGTGACCATGCACACCGAACTGCCCAGTGATTGCACCACGCGGGCCGCGACCAGCCAGCCCAGCGAAGGCGCCAATGCGCAGCCGAGGCTGCCGAGCAGGAACACGCAATTGCCGGCGAGCATCACCGGCCGGCGACCGAGGCGGTCGGACAGCGTGCCGCCGAACAGCAGGCCGAAAGCGAAGGAGGCCAGCGCGAAACTGCCGGTGGTATTGGCTTCGGCCACGCTCAGCCCGAGTTCGGCACGCATCAGCGGCAGCACCGGCACGAACATGTTCTGCGCCATCGCGCCAAGCGCGGTCAGTGGTGCCAGCAACAGCACCAGCGCACGGTCGCTGAGTGCCAGGTCGATGCGCCGCTGTACCGGGTGCGGACCGCTGCCGTGGCGTGAGGAGGACGGTGTCGTCAAGCGGTGATGCCGCCCACGCAGACGTACTTCAACTCGGTGAAGTCGAGCAGGCCATGCCGCGAGCCCTCGCGGCCGACACCGGACGTCTTCACGCCGCCGAAGGGTGCGACCTCCGTCGAGATGATGCCGGTATTGAGCCCGACAATGCCGTACTCGAGCGCTTCGGAGACCCGCCACGAGCGGGCGAGATCGCGGGTGTAGAAGTAGGCAGCCAGGCCCGCATCGGTGTCGTTCGCCAGCGCGATTGCCTCGGCCTCGGTCTCGAAGCGGAACAGCGGTGCCACGGGACCGAAGGTCTCCTCGCGTGCCACGCGCATGTCCGGCGTGACGTCGGTGAGCAGGGTCGGCTCGAAAAACGTCCCCCCGAGCGCGTGCCGCCTGCCGCCGACGAGTACCTTGGCGCCACGGGCGACGGCATCTGCCACATGTGCCTCCACTTTTTCGACCGCACGGACGTCGATCAGCGGGCCCTGGTCCGTGGGGCCGGCCAGACCGTCACCGACCCGCAGGGTCCGTACCGCCGCGGCCAGCTTCGCCGCGAAGGCGTCATACACGCCCGACTGCACCAGCAGGCGGTTGGCGCAAACGCAGGTCTGGCCGGTGTTGCGATACTTGCTGGCCATGGCCCCCTGCACCGCCGCATCGAGGTCGGCATCGTCGAAGACGATGAATGGCGCATTGCCGCCCAGTTCCAGTGCCACCTTCTTCAGTTGGGGCGCGCACTGCGCCATCAGCTTGAGTCCCACGGCGGTGGAGCCGGTGAAAGTCACCTTGCGTACCGCCGGGTTCGACGTCATCTCGCCGCCGATGGCGACGGCATCTCCGGTGACCACGCTGAACAGGCCGGCCGGCAAGCCCGCCCGCTCCGCCAGCACGGCGAGGGCCAGTGCGGAGAAGGGTGTCTGTGGTGCCGGCTTGACGATCACCGGGCAGCCCGCCGCGAGGGCCGGGCCGACCTTGCGGGTGATCATCGCCGCCGGGAAGTTCCACGGCGTGATGGCCGCCACCACGCCGATCGGTTGGCGCAGCACGAGCAGGCGCTTGTCCGGCTGGTGCCCGGGAATCGTCTCCCCGTAGAGGCGCTTGCCCTCCTCGGCGAACCACTCGATGAACGAGGCCGCATAGGCCACTTCGCCACGCGCCTCGGCCAGCGGCTTGCCCTGCTCGGCCGTCATCAGCACGGCCAGGTCCTCCAGGTTCGCCATCATCAGGTCGTGCCAGCGGCGCAGGATGACTGCGCGCTCCTTCGCCGTCTTCGCCACCCAGGCCGGCATGGCAGCACGCGCGCCGTCGATCGCGCGGCGGGTTTCCGCCGCGCCCATCACGGGCACGCGACCGAGTACGGCGCCATTGGCCGGGTTGCGGATGGCTTGCGTGGCACCGTCATCGGCCGGCACCCACGCACCGGCGACAAGAGCCTGCTCGCGCAGCAGGGAAGAATCGCTCAGGTTCATCAAGGGTTCTCCGCTCGGGAGGACCATTGTGCCCCATCCCACTGGCCTGCCGATGCCGCCCGGGGCATTCGTTCCGGCTATTCCTGCGGTTGAATGCGCTCGTGGCCATGGTCGCGCAGGTAGCCATCGATCTCCTGCTCGGCTTCCAGCCAATCATCCACGTCGCGGCCTCCGTCGAACCCGCGCCGTTCGGCCCGGTAGTAGGCCGACTCCGCAATCATCTGGTGGCGGCCGGCGGCATCGATGGCGTCATGCGTCGCCTGATCCATCCCGTCAAGCAGGGCCGCCGCGGCCTCGCTGCCGGTGGATCGCACCACCAGCGCATGATGCGTCGGCGACTTGCCGTCGCGCGCCTGGGGGCTGCTTTTCCCTGCGGATGAACGCGAGGATCGGTGGCTAGAGATGGCTTTCATGCGGAGTGCTCCAGGGAAGGGACCGGGCCGGTCGGATGCAGTGCGGGCGCGGTGCGTTGCAGGAAGTACCGGTCCAGCACCAGGTGGCGCAGGAACGGCGGATGGGAAAGCAGTCGGCGCGCCACGGTCCGGCGCAGTCGCCCCGGGGGTGAACGCGGACCCCGGCGAGGGCCCCAGCGAGCGACGAGGGCTGCCGCGTAGCCGTCCATCGCCGACGCCTGGCGGCCGGCCAATGCCGCGCCCAGCGCCGCAGCGGCCAGTACGCCGGACTCGACCGCGCGCCGGATGCCTTCGCCACTGCGGGCGGAGGCGAGGCCCGCGGCGTCGCCGACCAGCAGGCAACCCTCACCGGTCAGGGGACGCTGCGAGGCCTGCCAGGACAGGTAGGCGTGTCCGCGGAAGCGCGGCGGTTCACCGAGGGGGACATGGCCGGAGTCGACCAGCCGCCGGAGCAGGCGGTCGAGATCGGCGGCGAGGTTCGTCGGGCCTTCGCGACCGAGCCCGATGTTCAGGTAGTTGCCCTTGCGCAGGCACCAGCCATATCCGCGCAGATCGTCGCAGAAGTACAGCTCGGCCTGGCTCGGGCTGACGTGACAGCGCAAGGCCAGTTGCCGGTCCATCAGGAACTCGGCTTCACGGGCACAGAAGGCATGATCCGCACGCCCCACCTCTGCCCCCATCAAGCGTGCGACCGGGCATGCGTGGCCCCCCGCCCCGACCAGCCAGCGCGACTGCCAGCGCCCGTTGACCTCCCACCCCCGCGTGGTACGCACGGCCTGGTGCATGGCGGTACCGGTATGCAGGCGCGCACCACTGCGCTGCAGGAGATAGTGGTCGAACTCCAGCCGGCGGATACCGTAACTGACCGTGTCCCCGTAGCGGATGCTGCGCGCATCTCCACCGAGCGCACCGACGAGGAACCCGACATAGGGCTGCAGTGTCCGCTGCCGTGCGTAGTCGGCCAGATCCAGCTCGAGACACTCGACCACCTGGGGCGTGATCCAGCCGGCACAGGTCTTGCCGCGCGGGAATTGCGCCCGATCGAGCACCACCACGTCGAGGCCCTGCCTTACCAGCGCCCGTGCACAACTGGAGCCGGCAGGACCCCCGCCGACAATCAGGACGTCGCAGCGGTCCATTGCCAGGTTCTCGGGTCGGTGCGGTAGAGATGATCGCGGGTCCAGGGCGTCCGCAGCCCGGCCGGTGCGCCGAAGACCACCTGATAGAGCTGCAGTCGTCCGGCCTCGAAGGACGCACAGGAGCCGGCGAGATACAGCTCCCAGAGCCGCGCAAACCGCTCGCCCCGCTGCCCGGCCACCTCCTCGCGGATTTGCCGGTAGTTGTCCAGCCAGCAGGCGAGCGTCCGGGCGTAATGCGGGCGCAGGTTCTCGAGATCGAGGATCGCGAGTCCGGCGGGCTCGAACACGCGCATGAGTTCACCAGGGGACGGCACGTAGGTTCCGGGAAAGACATGCCGCTGGATCCAGCCATCGACCGGCTCGGGCGTCACGCGACCGATGGTGTGGATGACGCCGATGCCGTCCTCGCGCAGGAGACGCCTCGCGAGGTGCCCGAGCTCACCGTAATGCGTCGGGCCGACATGCTCGAGCATCCCCACGGAGAGCAGGGCATCGCATCGTCCACTGGCCTCGCGCCAGTCCGCCTCGATGAATTCCACGCGATGCTGCAAGCCCGCTCGCCGGGCGCGCTCGCGTGCGTGGGCGAGCTGCTCGCGGGAGACGTTGTAGGCCCGCACCCGTGCGCCATAGCGGCTGGCGGCATGCAGGGCGAGGCTGCCCCACCCGGAGCCAAGTTCGATCACCTCGGCACCGTCCCGCAGGCCGGCCTTGCGGCAGACATGGTCCAGCTTGGCCAGTTGCGCCTCGAGGAGCGAGGTTTTCGCCGAGGGGAAGTAGGCGCAGGTGTAGGACAGGGTCCGGTCGAGCCAACTGCTGTAGAAGCGGTTGCCCAGATCGTAGTGGGCGCTGGCCTGGCGCCGCGCACTCCCGCGGCTTTTGCCATGCCAGCGGTCCCATTGGCGTCGCACCCAGGCCTGCCAGGTGTGCTGGGCAGCGGGTGATTGCGCCAGCAGGACCTCTCTCAGTCCGGCCACCAGGTCGCCGGCGGCGAGCGTCAGGCGGCCATCGACGAACAACTCGGCGAAGTGGCGCTCGGGTCCCAGCGCGAGGCGCAGCAGCGCGCTGGAATCGGCCAGCCGGAACGTGGCCACCGGTACCGTCGTGGCGGTGCAGAGCCGCTCCCCGGAGGGCAGCTCCAGCGCAATGGCAGGGGAGCCGGCACGGCGCAGCAGTGTCGTGGCGAGCCGCGCGGCGAGCGCTGCCCGCGCACCGGGTTCGCGACCGGCAGATGCCGGCAAGCGTGTCGAGACTTCGTGCATCGCCCGTCCCATCCCTCGATGGCCGTGACCGGCGACATCGCCGGTCCTTCGCGGGATGTTTTACGCACCGTCCGCGAGACAGACGGTTCGTCAGGCAACGCAGGTCGTGCTCAGCGCTCGACGATGGCCGCGACTCCCATGCCACCCGCGGTGCAGACGGAGACCAGTCCGCGTCCGCTGCCGCGTTCGGCGAGCAGTTTTGCCAGCGAGCCGAGGATCCGTGCACCCGTGGCCGCAAAGGGATGGCCGATGGCGAGACTGCTCCCGGCCACGTTCAGCCGGGTGCGGTCGATGGCCCCCAACGCGCCCGCCAGACCGAGTCGCGTCCGGCAGAACGTGTCGTCCTCCCAGGCGCGCAGCGTGCAGAGGACCTGGGCAGCGAAGGCCTCATGCACTTCGTAGAAGTCGAAGTCCTGCAGGCCGAGGCCGGTGTCGGCGAGCAGCTGCGGCACGGCATAGGCCGGGGCCATCAGCAATCCGTCTTCCCGCTGGAAATCGACGGCCGCGGATTTGCCGGCACGGAGATAGGCAAGTACCGGCAAGTTCCGTGCCCGGGCCCAATCCTCGCTGGCCAGCAGGACTGCCGCGGCACCATCGGTGAGCGGGGTGCTGTTGCCGGCGGTCAGGGTGCCCTGGCCGCTGCGCCGGTCGAAGGCTGGCGGAAGCCTCGCCAGCTTGTCCAGGGTCGAGTCGGCCCGCAGGTTGTTGTCACGCTCGAGGCCCCGGTGCGGCGAGACCAGGTCGGTGAAGAACCCCCGCTCCCAGGCCGCAGCGGCCTTGCGATGGCTGTCGAGCGCGAGTGCGTCCTGCGATTCGCGGCTGATGCCCCACTGGCGCGCCATCAACTCGCAGGAGGCACCCATGGACAGTCCGGTGCGGGGTTCACCCGTATCGGGCAGCGCCGGGCGCAGCATGCCCGGCCGGAAGCCGAGCCAGGGACGGAGTCGCTCGCCGAGCGAGCGACCGCGGAAAGACCGCAGCAGCAATTGCCGATAAGCCTCACCGAGCACGATGGGGGCATCGCTGGCGGTATCCACGCCGGCGGCAATGCCCGCCTCGATCTGGCCGAGGGCGATCTTGTTGGCCACGGTGATGGCCGCCTCGAGGCTGGTGCCGCAGGCACGCTGCAGGTCGAAGGCAGGCGTGGTCGGAGAGAGCCCGGAGTCCAGCACGCTCTCCCGGGCCAGGTTCCATTGCCGCGAATGCTTCAGGACTGCACCGGCCACCACCTCGCCGAGCGCAACGCCCTGCAGTCGGCAGCGCTCGACCAGTCCGCGCAAGGCGGCGGTCAGCATCTCCTGGTTGCCGTCGCCGGCGTAGGCGCCATGGGCGCGCGCGAAGGGAATGCGGTTGGCGGCAACGATGGCCACGCGGCGGGGCGCAGGGATGACGAGCATGGGACCTCCGGCAGTCCGGGGCGAAGACGAGTGAACCGCTAGAATGCCTCAAACCATGGTCACTTCGTCCTCCCTGCTCGCCTGGCGCCGGCATGCCGCGGAAATCCTCCGCATCGGCTTGCCGTTGGTCGGCAACAATCTCGCGATTGCCGCCATGGGCACGGTCGACACCCTGATGGCGGGTTGGCTGGGGCCACGCAGCCTCGCGGCGGTGGCGGTCGGGGTCGCCTATTACAACCTGTTCCTGTTTGGCGGCCTCGGCGTGATGATGGCGGTATCGCCGCTGGTAGCGCATGCGCGCGGTGGCTCGCGCCACGGTGAGGTGAAACTCTATGCCCGCCAGGCCCTGTGGCTTGCGTGCGGCATGTCGCTGGTGCTGGTACCGCTGATGTTCCTGGTCGGTCCGGTGCTGCGACTGATCGGCATCGCACCGGAGGTGATTCCCGAAGCGGCAGGCTTCGTCCATGCCATGGCTTGCGGTTATCCGGCCATGCTGGCCTACCTGGCCCTGCGCTACACCAGCGAGGGGTTGGGCCATACCCGTCCCATCCTGCTGACGGCGCTGGGCGGACTGGTGATGAATGTCATCGGCAACCGCGTGTTCATGTTCGGCCTCTACGGGTTCCCGGCGCTCGGTGCGGTCGGCTGCGGCGTGGCCAGCGCGCTGGTGATGTGGACCCTGCTCGCGCTGATGGTCTGGCAGATGCAGGCCCGCAGCGCCTTCCGGCGGCACGGGTTCTTTCGCGGACGTATCGCGCCGGATTTCGCGAGGCTGCGCGAGATGCTGCGCCTCGGATTGCCGATTGCGGGGACGATGCTGAGCGAGTCCGGATTGTTCATCGCCTGCGCCCTCATCATGGGAACTCTCGGTGCGGTGGAGGTCGGTGCCCATCAGGTCGCGCTCAATTTCGCCTCGCTCACCTTCATGGTGCCGCTGGCGCTGCACTCGGCCACCATGGTGCATGTCGGTCATCTGCTCGGGGCCCGGCAGGGCACGGAGGCGCGCCGTGCAGGCTTTGCGGGCATCGCGCTCTGCACGGGGTTGATGGCGGTTTCCTGCGTGTTCCTCGTGCTCTGGAACCACGGCATCGCCGGCCTGTACACCCGCGATGCGGCGGTACTCGAACTGGCGGCCCGCCTGCTGCTGTTCGCCGGCATCTTCCAGATTTCCGACGGCCTACAGGTGGGCGCGATGGGTGCCTTGCGCGGCTTCAAGGATGCCCGCGTACCGCTGTTGCTGTGCCTGGTGGCCTATTGGGCCATCGGCTTCCCGCTGGCCTGGGCGCTCGGCATCCATGCCGGTCTCGGACCCGAGTTCGTCTGGGTGGGCCTGATCGCCGGCCTGTCCGTCTGTGCAGTCCTGTTGCTGTGGCGTTATGTGCAGGTGTCCCGTCCGGTCGCATCGACGCTGCGTCCCCCGAGCGAGGTGAAACCATGAATCGTCGACTCTGCCTCCAGGCCCTGCTGGGCGCCGGCACGCTGGCCATGGCGGGACTGCCGCGCGGGGCCGTGGCGGCCGGTGCTGCGGGTGCCTCTCCCGCCACCAGCGAGGCCGGAGCGGCGCTGTCGAAGGTGGTCGAGGATTACTTCGACCACGTGCTCGACCTCAATCCGCTGATGGGCACCTTCCTCGGCGAAGCGCAGTACGCGAACCGCCTCGGGGCGCCATCTTCCATCGCCAACATCGCCGGCAGCCAGGCGCTGGAGCGCGAGGCACTGCGCGCCGCGCGGGCCTTGCCATCGGGGGCCTACGCAGGCCAGGACGCCCTCACGCTGGAGGTGTTCCTGCGTGACCGCGCCGAAGCCGTCGAGGCGCTGGCCTTTCCGGAGCATCTCCTGCCCGTCAACCAGATGGACAACCTCGGCACGTTGCTCGCCCTGTTCGGCAGTGGTGCCGGGCCGCAGCCCTTCGCCACGGTGGCGGATCACGAGGCCTGGCTGGAGCGCGCGTGGCAGTTCCCGCAGTGGGCCGCGGAAACGCGCGAGCGCCTGCGGGAGGGCGTTGCCCGCGGCGTGACCCAGCCGCAGGTGGTCATGGGCAAGGTACCGGAGCAATGGCGGGGCCTGGTGACCACGCAGGTCGACAGGAGCCTGTTCCTGCGTCCACTGGCGCAGTTGCCGGCGACGGTGACACCCGCGGAGCGCGGTCGTCTCGAGCGCGGCTATCGGCAGTTGGTGGAGCGCGCCCTCAATCCCGCACTGGCCGGGCTTGCCGAGGCCTTCGAGCGGGAGTACCTGCCGGCTTGCCGCACCAGCCATGGATGGAGTGCACTGCCCGGCGGCGAGGCCTGGTACGACCTGCGGATTCGCCAGGGCACCACGGCGCGCCTGTCCGCGCGCGAGATCCATGATCTCGGCATTGCCGAAGTGGCGCGCATCGAAGACGGCATGCGCGAGGTGATGCGCGAGACGGGATTCGGCGGCGAACTCGCCGCCTTCTTCCGCTTCATGCAGGAGGACCCCCGCTTCTATTTCACCAGCGGCGCCGAACTGGTCGCCGGCTACCAGCAGATCAAGCAGCGGGTCGACCGACTGCTGCCCAAGCTCTTCTCGCTGTTCCCCAGGGCCGACTACGAAGTCCGCGAGGTGGAGCCCTTCCGTGCGGCGAGCAGTGCCGGTGGTTTCTACCAGCCGCCGTCGGCGGATGGGACGCGACCCGGCATCTTCTACGTCAACACCTACAACCTGAAGGCGCAACCGAAGTTCGGCATGGAGACCTTGTCCCTGCACGAAGCCGCGCCCGGTCACCATTTCCAGGTGGCGCTCCAGCAGGAGTTGGCGGGTCTGCCGCGCTTCCGCCGCTTCGGTGGCTACAACGCCTATGTCGAGGGCTGGGCGCTCTACGCGGAAAGTCTCGGTCGCGAGCTGGGGATGTTCACGGATCCCTACCAATGGTACGGCCGCCTCGCCGACGAGATGCTCCGCGCGATGCGGCTGGTGGTCGACACCGGCCTGCACGCCTTCGGCTGGAGCCGCGAACAGGCGATGCGCTACATGGCGGCGCATTCGAGCATGGCCGCCACCGATATCGAGGCCGAAGTCGAGCGCTACATGGTGTGGCCCGGTCAGGCGCTGGGCTACAAGGTCGGGCAGTTGCGTATCGCCGCGCTGCGGCGCGAGGCGGAGCGTCGCTTCGGCGGCGCGTTCGATATCCGGGCCTTCCATGCACAGGTCCTGCGGGATGGCTCGTTGCCGCTCGATGTGCTGGAAGCCAAGCTCGCGCGCTGGTGGGGAACGGCGGCTTGAAGCGACCGGTCCTCATCGCGGTTCTCGGCCTGTTGGTCGCGTGCGGCGCCGAGGCACCCGCACCCGCGGTGGCGAAGCGCGCGCCGGCGGATCCCGCGGTGGAGTTGATGACCCGTCATGTGGTCGACCGCCTGCGGATGCAGCCGGGTCTGGCCGCGGCATCGGGTATTCCGGTACTGCCGGGCAGTCTCCCGGACGTGGCGCCCGAGGCCGTGGCGCTGCGAATCGCGGCGGTGCGCCGCGTACTGGGGGCCGCCGCGACCCTGCCGCTCGATCGGCTGTCGCCGTCTTCGCAAGCCGCCCTGCGCGAATTCTTGGCGGAACGACGTGTCGAGCTGGCGGGGGCGGTCTTTCCGGAGGAACTGCTGCCCCTGTCCGGTCCGGACGGCGGTTATGCGCTGTGGGTGACCGTCGCATTGGCTCGCGGCGAGGTGGCACCGGAGACCCCGGCGGCCCACGCCGTCTGGTTGCAAGCCCTGGAGGCGGTACCGGTCTGGACGGATGCCGCCATCGCCAACCTCGACGAGGCCGAGTCGCGGGGATTCCCGGTGTCGCGAGGCGCCTGGCGGGCACTGGCGGCGCAGGTCGGTGCCGCCATCCCGCGGGATCTCCGGCCACCGGCCGGTACGTGGGGGAAAATGCCGGCGGCGGAGCAAGCGCGATGGGCTGCCCGCTACCTCGAGGTCGGCGAGAGCAGGGTCCGACCTGCACTCCAGCGCTTGCACCAGCGCCTGCTGCAGGCCGCGGAACGTGCACCGGCGGTGGCCACCTGGCGCGATCTGCCATTGGGCGAGAACTGGTACCGCTGGCGGTTGCTCCGTGCCACGGGGAGCGAGCGCCCGCCCGCCGAATGGCACGCACTCGCACAGGCCGGGGTGGCGCGCCTCGAGGAGCTTCTCGCCGGTCAGGGTTCGCCGCCCGGGCTGTACCAGCGGACGCCACTGCGCTCGCGGCCGCCGTGGCGTCGCCTGGTGCCGTATCCGCAGCAGGAGGAGGGCCATGCTTGCGCGCGCTGGATCGCGGCGGCGCTGTCCCCTGCAACCGCCACCCTTCCTGTCGCGGATCCGGGGATTGCAGTGGCGACTGCCGCGGCGGGAGATGCGTCCGCTCCCGGCATCACCCTGCCGCCCGGGCTCGACCAGGCACGCGAGTGGCTGGCCCTGATGGTGGTGGACACCGGGCAGCACGCTCTCGGCTGGAATCGGGCCCAGGCCATCGACTACCTGCAGGCGCACACGCGCTGGACTCCCCCGGAAGCCGCGGCGCGCGCCGATCTCGTGCTGGCCACGGCGGGTTGGGCCTCGGCCCCCGCCGCCGGCTGTCTGCAGGCCCTGTCCCCGGTGACCACCGGGCAGTCGGTCATGACCGGTGCCGCGCCTACAGTTCCCGCAGGTAGTACCGGTCGCAGCTGAAGTGACCGGTGGCCCCCAGCGGGGCGCTGAGGGGTTGGAAGCCGCAGCGGGCATAGAGGCGCATCGCCGCATCCATGCCGCGCAGTGTCTCGAGGTAGCAATGCCGGAATCCAGCGCTGCGGGCGCCGTCCAGCAACTGGCGCAACAGCCGCTCCCCGGTGCCATGACCACGCGCCGTGGACAGGAAATACATCTTGCGCAACTCGCAGGTTCCGGCATCACCGCCGGTCAGTGGCGCGTAGCCGGCACCACCCACCACGGTGCCCGCATCGTCGACCACGACCAGATAGGCATGGCGGGGTGCCGCATAGGCGAGACTCATGCCGTCGACCTCGGGATCGTTGATGGCAAAGCCCGGACCGTTGGCACCGAACTCCGGCATGACGGTGCGGATGATGCGGGCTACCGCCGGATCGTCGGCAGCCTCGATGGGACGCAGCTTGTGGTGCATGGCGGTCTCCCGGTGCGCGTGGAAGGCGCATTCTATCCGCGGCCGATGTTCTGCCCCGGCATTCTGCGGTAAGTTGGCGACCGGTCCCAAACCCGTCATGGAGCCTCCATGAACCCGACCTCCGCATCTTCCAAGCCGCCAGGTCCCTTCCGCAGTTTCGCCGAGTTCTATCCCTACTACCTCGGCGAGCATGCCCATCCGCTCAACCGGCGACTGCATGTCTGCGGAACCGTGCTGGCGGTCGGCATTGCCGTCGGCGCGATTGTCCTGGGCCGGTGGTCGCTGCTGTGGTGGGTGCCGCTCGCCGGCTACGGCTTCGCCTGGTTCGGGCACTTCCGCATCGAGCGCAATCGCCCCGCCACTTTCCGCCATCCGCTCTACAGCCTCGCCGGCGATTTCGTGATGGCCTGGCAGGTGCTGACCCGCCGCCTGGTCTAGAATCGCGGATTGGGCCGTTCGGGCGCAGCGCGGGTTTTCCACCGGATGAGCACACGCGGATTCGACAGCCAGCTGGCCGGGCTCATCAACTCGGGCGAGCGTGGCGTGCTGGTCGGCGGCCTCAAGGGCGTCGAGAAGGAGTCGCTGCGCGTCACGCCCGAGGGTCATGTCGCGCAGACCCCGCATCCCCGGGCGCTCGGCAGCGCCTTGACGCACCCGGAGATCACCACCGACTACTCCGAGGCCCTGCTCGAGCTGGTCACCCCCGCTTATGGGGACAGTAGCCGGCTGCTCGAGCGTCTCACCCAACTGCACCAGTACACCTACCGGGTCATCGGCGAGGAGCGCCTGTGGGCCACCTCCATGCCTTGCATGGTCGGCAGCGATGCCGACATTCCCGTCGCCCGCTATGGCCGCTCCCACAGTGCCCGCATGAAGGAGGTGTACCGCGAGGGCCTCGGCCTGCGCTACGGGCGCCTGATGCAGGCCATCAGTGGCGTGCATTTCAACTACAGTTTCCCGGCGCAGTTCTGGGCCGTCCTCGCCGATGTGCGCCAATCGCGCGCGACGGGGCAGGAGTTCATCTCCGACGGCTACTTCGGGCTGCTGCGCAACTATCGCCGCCATGGCTGGATCGTGCTCTACCTGTTCGGCGTCTCGCCTGCCCTGTGCGCCAGTTTCCTGCAGGGTCGCGGCAACGCCGGACTGGAATCCCTGGTGCCGGGGACGTTGTACGGGCCGCACGCCACCTCCTTGCGCATGAGCGATGTCGGTTACCGCAATTCCGCGCAATCGGCGCTGCGCGTTTCGGTGAACTCACTGGATGAGTATGTCCGCGATCTCGCCGCCGCCGTCGCCACGCCGCATCCCCCCTATCAGGCGCTCGGTATCGAGGTGGACGGGCAGTGGCGCCAGCTGAATGCCAACGTCCTGCAGATCGAGAACGAGTACTACAGCTTCATCCGCCCGAAGCGCGTGACCGCACCGGGGGAGCGCCCCACCCGGGCCCTGGCCCGCGCCGGCGTGCAGTACGTCGAGGTGCGTTCGCTGGATGTCAGCGCTTTCGACCCGGTCGGCGTGAACATGAACAAGCTGCGCTTCCTCGAGGCGTTCCTCGCCTGGTGCGCGCTGTCCCCTGCGCCGCCCATCTCGGCCGACGAGCAGGGACCGCTCGATGCGAACCACGTCACGGTGGCCCGTCGCGGTCGCGAGCCGGGCCTGCACCTCCAGCGGGAGGGGCGGAGCACCCCGCTCGCCCACTGGGCAGCCGAAATTGTTGACGGAGTCCGCGGAACCGCCGAATTGCTGGATACAGGCGACCCTGCCCGCCCGTACACTGCAGCCGTCGAAGTGCAGGCGGCGAAGGTCGCGGACGTGGAACTCACCCCGTCTGCCCGGATGCTGGCGGAACTGCGGGCCAGCGGGGAGGGATTCTCCACGTGGGCCCGGCAGGTGTCGTCGGCCCATCGCCGGCATTTCATGGAAGTGGCCCCGGTGGACGCCCCCACACTGGGACAGCTTGCGCAGGCGGCCGAGGACAGTCTCGCCGAACAGCAGCGCATCGAGGCTTCCGATCGGGGGACGTTCGAGCAGTATCTCGCTCGCTGGTTCGCCTGAAGGGCGGATCACTGCAGAGGAAGAGGTTGCCCTTGGCGGAATCGACAGACTCGGTGGAAAGCAGCGCAGCGCGGGAGCAGCGTACTGGCTACCCATGGCTGCGTTTCGAGGATCCGCGCCTCGAGGCCGAATTCCGGAGCGAAAACGCCGCACGCCAATTGCCGCAGGTCCGGCAGAGCCTCTGGCTCGCAGTCATCCTGCTCGCGGCGGTGGCCGTCATGGCCCGGTCGGCGATCGAGGGTCCGCTGCCCACCACTGTCTACCTGATCCAGTTCGGCGTGGTGCTGCCCCTGCTGCTCACCGCCATCGGCCTGAGCTACACACCCCGCGCGACCCGCCACTTCCCCCGCGACACGCCACTGATCTTCGGCCTGGTCTCGATCGCCATCGCCTACAGCGAGTTGTCGGTGCGCAAGGTCATGGGCGCGCCGTTCGCCTCCGTGCTGATACTGGCGATTCCCTATGCCTACACCCTGCTGGGCTTGCGGTTCTACCAGGCCGTAGTGACCGCCGGGCTCGGATCCGTGTGCTTCCTGATCGGGGCCCACCGGGCCGAGTTCCCCGACGAACTGCTGCAGTACCAAATCCAGCTGATCGTGGTGGCCAATGTCGTCGGTGCGGCGATGGGCTACCAGCTCGAGCGTCTGCAGCGGGCGAATTTCCTCGAAAGCCGGCGCCTCCTCGAGGCGGCGGCACGTGATGGGTTGACCGGCCTGTTCAACCGTCGCCGCTTCGACGAGCACCTCGACAGTTGCTGGAACTACGCGCAGCGCGACGGCAAGCTGCTGGCGGTGCTGCTGGTCGACATCGACAGCTTCAAGCCCTACAACGACCGCTACGGCCACCAGGCCGGCGACCTCGTCCTGCGGCAAGTGGGCATGGCACTGGCGCGCAGCGCGCGCCGGCCCCTCGATTTCGTCGCCCGGTATGGCGGCGAGGAGTTCGCCGTGATTCTCTTCGAGCCGACGCGGGAGTATGTCGCCGAGGTGGCGGACCGCATCCATGCCGAGGTGGCGGCCCTGCAAATCCCCCATGAAGGCTCGGTCACCGGGTCGCGGGTGTCGGTCAGCATCGGCGCCGCCATCCTGAACCCCTCCCCGGAACGCAGCGCTGCCGGTGGCTTGCAGCTCGCCGACGAGGCGCTTTATGCCGCGAAGGAAACCGGCCGCAACCGCACCGTGTACCGCGAGGCCGAGTACGCTGCCCTCGCCACCGGGGTATTCCGTCGCTATCGGCGGGAAACCGGCGCCCGCTGAGGCGCCCGTCGCTCAGCGGTAGATGCCGACCTCGCGTCGGCCGCTCGAGTCCCTTGCGGCGCGGTACATGCCGTCGCTGTTGAACTCCAGCACCCATTCGCCGTTCGGTCCGACGGCGATGATGCCGCCATCGCCCCCCTGTGCCTTCAGCTTGTCCTGCACCACGATCCGTGCAGCCTCCGCCAGGGGAAGACCTTTCAGCTTCACCAACGAGCAGACCTGGTAACCGACGACGTTGCGGATGAAGTACTCGCCGTGGCCGGTGCCCGAGACCGCGCAGGCGCCGTTTTCGGCGTAGGTACCGGCACCGATGAGGGGAGAGTCGCCGACACGGCCCCACTTCTTGCCGGTCATCCCGCCCGTGCTGGTCGCCGCGGCGAGATTGCCGGCCGCGTCCCGCGCCACCGCTCCCACCGTTCCGAAGTAACGCACGTCGCCGTTCGCCCGCAGGCCGATCGAAGCCTCGCGGGAATCGAGAAACTGTTTCCAGCGGCGTGGCGTGCGGAAGTACGAGGCGGGCTCCATGGGCAACCGCTGCTCGATCGCGAACTCCTCCGCGCCATCACCGGTGAGCAGCACGTGGGGCGATTTCTCCATCACGCGACGGGCCAGCGTGACGGGGTTGCGCACGTGCTGCACCCCGGCTACCGCGCCCGCAGCCAGGGTCCGGCCGTCCATCACCGCGGCATCCATGGAGTTGCGTCCGTCGGCGTCGAACACCGAGCCACGGCCGGCGTTGAACAACTCGTTGTCCTCGAGGACCCGCACGGCGGCCTCGACCGCATCGAGCGCCTTGCCGCCCTTCTCCAGCACCTCGTAACCGGCGTCGCGGGCCTTCTCCAGGG
>JBJTPC010000013.1:0-4717 GCA_046074905.1 Gammaproteobacteria bacterium | reverse complement strand
GGCCGGCCTTTTCTTCCATGGCCGGGTAGTAACTCACCTGGCGGACCCGGTCCGCGGTGACTTTTTCCGGCTCGATGCGCACCAGTTGCGCCTCGTTCATGTGCTCGTAGGCGAGCTCCAGCACGCGCTGCGCGAGCGTGGCGGAGAACAGCATGGAGAGGCGTGCCTCGGGGGGAGGCAGCCGTCGCATGAGATAGCGGATGTCGGCGATGAAGCCGAGGTCGAACATGCGGTCCGCCTCGTCCAGGATCATCACCTGCACATGGCGCAGCTCGAAGACGTGCTGCTTGTAGAAGTCGATGATGCGCCCCGGCGTCCCGATGAGCACGTCGACGCCGCGCTCCAGGACACGCCGCTGCTTCTCGTAATCGACGCCGCCGAAGGCCAGTCCGAGCGTCAGGCCGGTGTACTGGCCCAGCAGTTCGGCGTCCTTGTGGATCTGGACCGCCAGTTCGCGCGTGGGTGCCATGATGAAGGCGCGGGGAGAACTGGCGGGCTTGGTCGGCGCGGCCGGCTCGCGCAGCAGCTTGGCGAACATGGCGACCAGGAAGGCCGCTGTCTTGCCGGTACCGGTCTGCGCCTGGCCGGCGATGTCGATGCCCGCGAGGGCGAGGGGCAGCGTGCCGGCCTGGATGGGCGTGCACCGCTCGAACCCGGCGTCGGCGATGCCGCGGGCCAGCGACTCGGGCAGGTTGAGCGAGCTGAAGCTGATGTTCGACAGCGCATCCGAGGGCAGGCTGGGGGCCGGGGCGAGGGGCGCTTCGAAGGTGCTGGTCTCGACGACCGTGGCTTGCGGTGCCGGCGATTCGGCGGGGGATTCGCCGGGTGGGAGGGACACGGGTCCCGCTGAGGATTCAGTCATGTCGTCAGTCTGTTTGTCTGTCACGTTACCGCCGATGGAACGCGGGTGGTGGGGTGGGGCACAGGTGGGCTTGCAAAACGGGAACGGATGAGGCGACAATCCCTTCCCGTAGCGCGCCGTTGGGCGCGAATCCCGAAGCCCGGCTCCCCTCCGCCATGGTGCGCGTGGGTTGATGCTGGTTGGTTCTCAAGCCGACATTCTGCCGCATTAGGCCACGAACGTCACCCGCAGTTACTGAAAACCCAAGGTCAGTCCGGTTCCAATGCGTGTTGACGGCACGCCCCGGCGGTGAACCCAGCCAGCCCGGACCGACCTCCCCATCCACCCGCCCGGATTCCCGGGCCCGTCCCTGCCGGCAGTCCGCCGATTCCCACCATCGACAAGAGGAACCCCCGCGTGAGCGGCCACAACATCATCCATACCAGCGACCAGACCTTCGAACAGGATGTCCTGAAGTCCACGACCCCCGTCCTCCTGGACTTCTGGGCGGAGTGGTGCGGCCCGTGCAAGGCCATTGCCCCGGTCCTCGACGAGATTTCGCGTGACTACGCCGGGCGCGTGGTGGTGGCGAAGATGAACATCGATGAAAGCCGCGTGACGCCGTCCAAGTTCGGCATCCGCGCAATCCCGACCCTCATGCTGTTCAAGAACGGCACGGTGCAGGCCCAGAAGGCCGGCCTGGTCAACAAGAGCCAGCTGGCAGCCTTCCTGGACCAGAACCTGTGAGGGGCTATCTGGGCAATCCGGGCGGCGGCGGCGGCAATCGTCCGAAGGGACCGCGCCGCGGCAACCGCAACCGCAACCGTGGTGGCAATCACGGCAATGAGGCCATCGACCATGGTCTCCCCGAGGACCTGGGTGACGGCGAGGATCTGGGCATCATCAGTCCGCTCGACCTCGAGCGTGTCCGCCGCACCCTCAGCCTGAACGATCTCAAGCGCAAGCCGATCGGCGAACTGGTGCGCATGAGCGAGGCGCTCGGCGTCGAGAACGTCGCCCGGCAGCGCAAGCAGGACGTGATCTTTTCGCTGCTCAAGGCCCACGCCCGCAACGGCGAGGACATCTACGGCGACGGCGTTCTCGAGATCCTGTCCGACGGCTTCGGGTTCCTGCGTTCGGCGGACGGCAGCTACATGGCCGGTCCCGACGACATCTATGTCAGTCCCGGCCAGATACGCCGCTTCAACCTGCGCACCGGAGACAGCCTGTCGGGCCTGATCCGCCCGCCGAAGGACGGGGAGCGCTATTTCGCCCTCACCAAGGTCGGCGAGATCAATTTCGATGTCCCTGAGGGCGGCCGCAACAAGGTCCTCTTCGAGAACCTGACGCCGCTCCACCCCACCTCGCGCCTCAAGCTCGAGCGTGGCAACGGCAGCACCGAGGACATGACCGCCCGCGTCATCGACCTCTGCGCGCCGCTCGGCAAGGGCCAGCGCGGCCTGATCGTCTCGCCGCCGAAGGCCGGCAAGACGATGCTGCTGCAGAACATCGCCACCAGCATCACCTACAATCATCCCGAGGTGTACCTCATCGTGCTGCTCATCGACGAGCGGCCCGAGGAAGTCACCGAGATGTCACGCACCGTGAAGGGTGAGGTGGTGGCCTCCACCTTCGACGAACCGGCCAGCCGGCACGTGCAGGTGGCGGAGATGGTGATCGAGAAGGCGAAGCGCCTGGTGGAACACAAGCGGGATGTGGTCATCCTGCTCGACTCCATCACGCGACTGGCGCGCGCCTACAACACCGTGGTGCCGAGTTCCGGCAAGGTGCTCACGGGCGGCGTGGACGCCAATGCCCTGCAGCGCCCGAAGCGCTTCTTCGGTGCGGCCCGCAACGTGGAGGAGGGTGGCTCGCTCACCATCATCGCCACGGCGCTCATCGACACCGGCTCGCGCATGGACGACGTGATCTTCGAGGAGTTCAAGGGTACCGGCAACAGCGAAATCCATCTTGACCGCCGCATCGCCGAGAAGCGCGTCTTCCCGGCCGTGAACATCAACCGCAGCGGCACCCGCCGCGAGGAACTGATCACCGCGACGGATGAACTGCAGAAGATGTGGATCCTCCGCAAGCTGCTGCATCCGATGGACGAACTGGCGGCTGTCGAGTTCCTGATCGACCGCATGAAGGACACAAAGACCAACGTGGACTTCTTCGAGTCGATGAAGCGGGGCTGATGGATCGCGCCACGGAGGCGGCCCTCGCGGCCGCCGATCCCGTGATGGCAGGGCTCGTCGCCGCGACGGGCCCGTGCACCTTGAAGCCGGCGGCCCGGCAGCAGCCGTATGAATCGCTGCTGTCCGCCATCACCCACCAGCAATTGAATGGTACGGCGGCGGCCACCATCCTCCGCCGCTTCCAGGATCTCTATCCGGTTGCAGAGCGTCTGCCCCGCAGTCGCTATCCGCAGCCGGCCAGGCTGCTGGCCACACCCGACGAAGCGCTGCGCAGCGCCGGCCTGTCGCGGGCCAAGGTGCTGGCGGTGAAGGACATCGCCGCCAAGACGCTTGAAGGCGTGGTGCCGCCGCGGCGCTTGCTCGCCAGTCTCGACGACGAGGCCATCATCAAGCAGTTGGTCGCCGTGCGTGGCGTGGGGCGCTGGACGGTCGAGATGTTCCTGATGTTCACGCTGGGTCGGCCGGACGTCTTGCCGGCTGCGGACTTCGGCGTGCAGAACGGCTTCCGACTGGCCTACCACAAGCGCGAAATGCCCACGCCGAAGGCGCTGGCAGCCTTCGGGGAACGCTGGGCACCCCATCGCACGACGGCCGCCTGGTATCTCTGGCGCGCCGTGGACCTGCACAAGGCCGGTCAGTTGCCGGCCCCACCCTCGCGTGCTTCGGGTGCCTCGCGTCGCACGAAATGACGCACCAGCAGCACGACGCCGATGGCGTAGAGCACGAAGTACATCACGCCGAAGAGCGTGCCGCTGTCAGTGCGGAACAGCGAAGCCGCATCGCCCCATAGCAGGAAGCCGACCGCCAGCGTCGGGAAGCCGAGGAACCCCGCCCAGAAGCGCACCATGCGCGTGGGCCCGGCAATCAGCATCACCCCGAGCGCCACGTTCAGCAGCAGCAATGCGGGGATGCCGAACATCATGGAGATGACGCCGGAGAAATCCGAGGCCAGTGCGAGCGGACTGGCGAAAAGACAAGGCACAATCCCGGCAATCTTCAGGGAAATCGCGGGCGCTGCAGGCCGACGAGTGGAATGGCAATGCATGGCGCGACCTCCGCGGGAAACGAGCATCCCTTGCATGGTAACTTGCGATTCAAGGGTTGGGTGATGGCCCGGGAGGAGGGGTGGTGAGCGACGACGCACTGCGCACCACGGGCGAAAGTCCGGATCGCCTGATCGAGATCGACGCCTTGCGCGGATTTGCCCTGTTCGGCGTGTTCGGCGCGAATCTGCCCTTGTTTTCCGGCCTCGCTTATCTGGCCGAACCGCCGACTGCCTCCGGTGGTCTGGAAACGGCGCTGGCGTTCGCACGCCTCTGGTGGGTCGAGAACAAGTTCATGGGGCTGTTCTCGATGTTGTTCGGCTACAGCTTCTGGCTCTTCCTGCGCGGCCTGCGGACACGTGATGCCGTGGGTACGGCGCCGTTCTACCGGCGGGTGGGTTGGCTGTTCCTGTTCGGCGCCCTCCATGGCTGGGTGTTCTGGTGCTGGGACATCCTGCGGTTCTATGCGCTCTGGGCGCTCTTGCTGCCATGGTGCGCCAATCTTTCGCCGCGTCGCCTGTTCTTCGCCTCCTGGTGGGTCACCCTCGGCATCACGTGTCCGCAGGCCGCGCAGGAAGAGCCAGAAGCTGTAGCCGAACAACATCGAGAACAGCCCCATGAACTTGTTCTCGACC
>JBJTPC010000012.1:0-2253 GCA_046074905.1 Gammaproteobacteria bacterium | reverse complement strand
CCAACTGGGCCACCTGCCAGGGCGTGAGGTTGGCGAAGATGCTCTTGGTGAGCGAACGGCTCTTCGCCTGGAGGCGGTTGACCTACTCGACGATGTTGATCTCGGCATCATTGCCGAGGAAGCGCAACTCTTCGATCTTCGCTTCCAGCTCGGCGATGGGCTGCTCGAAATCGAGGAAATTCAGGTCCATGGGCTTCCCTTGGTTGGCAGCGCGCACCTTAACGGTGCGGCGCCCGGGTGACAAGTCGGGGGCGGCACGGGCTACTCGAGACGGGGACCGTAGACCAGACGCCAGCCGTCGCGACCGACGACCTGGCCCAGTTGTTCCAGCAGCTCGCGTGCGGGACGGACGCTCCAGGCCTCGGCGAAGTCGAGCCGGCCGGATCCGGGCTCGCCCTCGTAAACCACGGAGACCGCGCAGCGCCCCGGGCGGTGACCCCGCAGCGCCGTCTCCAGCTGGCGCACCACGGTGGCGACCGTGCCGTTCGTGGCCGTCGCCGGCCAGCGAATCACCAGACGACGGGCATCCCGCTCGCGCAGCGCCTGCAGGGCGGTCAGCTTCTTTGCCTGCAGTCGCCAGTCGTCGATGAAGTCGTCATAGCGCAACTGGCCCTCGACCACCACCAGGGCATCCTTCTGCACCAGGTCGCGATGGGCCTGCGCGAGGTCGTCGAACAGCGTGACCTCCATGCGCGCACTGCCGTCGTCGAGCTGGAGGATGGTACGGTTCTGGCGCTTGCGCACCTCGAGGACCAGTCCGGCGATGGTGGCGGACTTGCCGCCATTCCAGCGCCCCTCGCCCGCGGCGGGCTTGGCGGCCCCGGTCACCTCGACGATCCGCCCCGAGGTGAAGTGCTTCGCTTCCGCCCGGTATTCGTCGAGGGGATGACCGGTCAGGTAAAGACCCAGCGTGTCGCGCTCGCCCTGCAGCCGCTCGCGCTCGGGGAACTCCGGTCGCACGGTGAGCGCCACGTGCGCAACCTCCGGCGTGGCGGCCACGCTCAAGCCGAACAGATCGTCCTGGCCGGTGGTGCTGGCCTTGCTGTTCTGCTCCCCCAACTGCATCGCCGCGGGCAGGGAAGCCACCAGCGTGGCCCGCGTCTGGCCGAAGCTGTCCATGCAGCCGGCACGGATCAGGGCCTCGAGGGTCCGCCGATTGGCCTTCTGCAGGTCGAGTCGCTGGCAGAGATCGGCGAGGTCGGCAAACGGCTGACGTCGGCGCTCCTCCATCAGTGAAGCCACGGCACCCTCGCCCACGCCCTTCACCGCACCGAGCCCGTAACGGATGGTGCGCGGGTCGGTGACGGTGAACTGGTAATCGGAGTGGTTCACGTCCGGCGGCAGCACCGTCAGGCCCATTGCCTTGGCCTCGTCGATGAGCGTGACCACCTTGTCCGTCTTGTCCATGTCCGAGGACAGCACCGCGGCCATGAAGTCCGCCGGGTAATGCACTTTCAGCCACGCCGTCTGGTAGGACAGCAGCGCGTAGGCGGCGGAGTGCGACTTGTTGAAGCCGTAGCCCGCGAACTTCTCCATGAGGTCGAAGATGTGGGCCGCCGTGGCCTCCTCCACCCCGCGCGCCACCGAGCCTTCGACGAAGATGGAACGCTGCTTGGCCATCTCCTCGGGCTTCTTCTTGCCCATCGCGCGGCGGAGCATGTCGGCGCCGCCCAGCGTGTAGCCGGCCAACACCTGCGCGATCTGCATCACCTGCTCCTGGTAGAGGATGACGCCGTGCGTGGGCTTGAGAATTCCCGTCAGGCTGGGATGCAGGTAGTCGATGGGGCCGTCGCTGCGTCCATGCTTGCGGTCGACGTAGTCGTCGACCATGCCAGACTCGAGCGGACCGGGACGGAACAGCGCCACCAGCGCGACGATGTCATCGAAGCAGTCCGGCTGGAGCCGCTTCTCCAGGTCCTTCATGCCGCGGCTTTCCAGCTGGAACACCGCGGTGGTCCGGCAGGCCTTCAGCAACTCGTAGGTCGGCGCATCATCGAGCGGCAGCAGGTTGACGTCGAGGGGCGGCTCGCCTTGCCGGGCGCGGGTCGCGTTGATGCTGCGCAGTGCCCAGTCGATGACGGTGAGCGTGCGCAGGCCGAGGAAGTCGAACTTGACGAGACCTGCAGCCTCGACGTCGTCCTTGTCGAACTGCGTGACGACACTGCCGCCGCCCTCTTCGCAGTAAAGCGGCGCGAAGTCCTCGAGCACCGAGGGCGCGATCACCACGCCGCCGGCGTGCTTGCCTGCGTTGCG
>JBJTPC010000011.1:0-3895 GCA_046074905.1 Gammaproteobacteria bacterium | reverse complement strand
CGATGCACCAGCAACGACCAGTTCAGCGGCTTGGTGATGAAGTCGGTGGCCCCGGCGGAGTACGCACGCTCGATCGAGGCTGGATCATCCAGGCTGGTCACCACGATGACCGGGATATCCGCTCCGGACGGCAGGCGCCGGATGCGCTGGCAGGCTTCGTAGCCGTCCATCCGTGGCATCTCGAGATCGAGCAGGATGAGATCCGGGGGCTCGCGCAGGACAGCCTCGACCGCCTCCTGTCCGTTGGCCGCGAGGATGACCGTGAAGCCGGCCGCCGACAACGTGGAATGGGCCAGCAGGCGGGTGGACGCATCGTCGTCCGCCAGCAGCAAGCGACGGGGACGCTCCGTCATGACTGCGCGGCCTCGCCTGCCAGCGCCGCATCGACCGCGGCGCAAGCCCCGGGAATCGTGGTCAGCAGCGGCTCGCACCCGAGGGCATCGTTGGCCTTGGCCGCCAGTTCCAGCTCGCGCAACTGCGCGGCCAGGGCCAGCGCACCGACATTGCCTGCATAGGATTTGAGCGCATGGGCCGCCGCAGCCACGGCACGCCAATCCTGCGCCGCGGCACCCTCGCGGATTTGCTGCAGCAGTTCGGCGGAGTCCCGCGAGAACAACTCGGCGACGCAGGCCACCATGCTCCGGCCATCGGGCGAAGGCAGATCGCGCAATGCGGCAATCACGCTCGGGTCGAGCACGGCATCAGCCAAGGTCCACTCCTCAGGCCGCTTCGGCCGGGGAGCACCATTGGGCCAACTTCTCGGCCAGGGTCTCGCGGGCGAAGGGCTTTTCGATGAAATCGTCCATCCCCGCCAGCGTACACCGCTCGCGGGACTCGGTGGTTGCATCCGCCGTCAGGGCGATGATGGGCGTGCGGCGACCCGTGCCGGCCTCGCGCCGGCGGATCTCCGCCGAGGCCTGGTAGCCATCCATCTCCGGCATCTGGCAGTCCATCAACACGAGGTCGAAACGCTGGCGTGCCAGTGCCTCCAGCGCCTCGCCACCGCCCGTGACGGCCACGGCGCGGTGGCCAAGGGCCGCGAGCTTGCCCACCGCGATGGTGCGATTGAGGGCGTGGTCATCCACCACGAGAACCTCGAGGATCCGCGTCGCCGCCACCGGCGCGTCGTCCTCCAGCAGGACCGGCGACTGCACGGAACCCTCCGCGAGGCGGGTCAGGACCTGCAGCAACTCGCGCCAGCGCAACGGCTTCACCAGATGGGCATGGAACATCGAGGGGTTGAGGCCCGTGACGGGCGCCCCGGCACGGCGCGAGAACCCGGACAACAACACGCAGCGCGGCTGTTTCTCCACCGGTCGGTCTTTCCAGGCCTCGACGAGCGTGCCCCGGGCAGCAATCCATCCCGCATCGCTGGCGAGGAACACATCCTGGATACCGGCCTGCTGCAAGCGTTCCGTGGGTAGCTCCGACCAGGACTCGGCAGCGCGTGCGCGAATCCCCCAATTCCCGAGCCACTGCAGCAGGACCTCCCGCACGACAGGACTGGCGTCGATCACGAACACCTCGCGCAAGCCCAGGGGAACCGTTGCGGGCGGTGCCTCCGGAGTCTCGTGCGCAACCGCCGGCACGGACAGCGTGAAGGTGAACACCGAGCCCTCGCCATGAACGCTCGATACGGCGAGCCGGCCACCCATCAGTTCGGCCAACTGGCGGGCAATGGTCAGACCCAGTCCCGAGCCACCGAAGCGGCGAGTGGTGGAATTGTCCTCCTGCTGGAAGGCATTGAAGATATGGCCGAGGTTCTCGCGACGGATGCCGATACCGGTATCCGCCACACGCAGCACCAGATGCACCAACCCATCGTCGCCGGACAGCCCGGCACTCAGGCTGACCTGCACCGAGCCCGCGTCGGTGAACTTCACCGCATTGCCGATGAGGTTGAGTGCCACCTGGCGGAAGCGCACGACATCGACCAGGACCTCGGGAAAGGGTGCTGCCGGCGAGGCACAGACCAGTTCGAGCCCCTTCTCGGCCGCGCGTCCGGCGAACAGCTCGACTGCCTGCTCGACCACGACGTCGACGGCCGTCGGCACCGGATCGAGGCGGATCTCCGCGACCTCCATCTTCGAGAAATCGAGGATGTTGTTGACGATCTGCACCAGCGACTGCGCGGACTGCTGGATGGACCGCGTGAAGCGACGCTGGGTATCGTCGAGCGGCGTGTCGAGCAGGAGATCCGCGATACCGATTACCCCATTCATCGGGGTACGCAACTCATGGCTCATGCGCGCCACGAAGGCGCTCCGCGCCGCGGTGAGTGCCTGCAAGGTCTCGTTGCGCTCCTCGAGTTCGCGCGTCCGCTCGTGAACGGTCTGCTCGAGCCGGCGGTTGTACTCGATTTCCCGCTGGCGCTTGCGCCGGAACGCGAGTACCGCGTAACCGACGATGGCAAGCAGCACCAGCGCATAAAAGGCATAGGCGAGCGGTGAGCGCCAGGGGGCTGGATGGACGGTGATGGGCAGTGCGAGGTCCTTGGCGCTGGCTACCCCGTCGGCGTTGCGGGCACGCACGCGGAACACATAGTCGCCGGCGGCCAGATTGGTATAGCTGACGCGGTTGCGCGTACCGGCGTCCACCCAGTCCTGGTCGAATCCCTCGAGTCGGTACTCGTACCGGTTGTCCTCCGGGGCGACGAAATCCAGCGCCGCGAACTCGAAGCTCACCACCGCATCGCGATGGCCGAGTTCGGCACGGTCGAGGAGAAACGCCGGGATGCGGACATCCGCCGGCTTGTTGAGGATTTCGAAGGCGGTCAGGACAAGCGGCGGAGCGTCCTGACCCCGCTCGATTTCGGCCGGACGAAAGCGGTTGAGGCCCCCGGTACCGCCGAAAGCCAGGGTTCCGTCCGGCAGGCGCGCGTGAGCCCCGAAATTGAAGTCCGCGCCCTGCAACCCCTGTGCCTCGGTGTAATGGTCGAGGAAACCCTTGCTGCGCGAGAACCGCACGAGGCCATTGGCCGTACTCAGCCAGAGCTCATCGCCGTAACCCGGCTGGATGCCGTACACCACCGCACTCGGCAGACCGTCGGCCGCGCCATAGGTGCGTACCTGCAGGGGACGCGTCCGGTCATCCGCCGCCGGGGGCACGATTCGCATCAGCCCACCCGCAGCCGTTCCCACCCAAAGCACACCTGCGGGGTCAAAGTGCAAGGCATAGATGCGATCGTCGCTGAGGCCCGCACGCTCGGTATCGCGGCCGGCACGGCGGAAAATCCGCACTTCGCGCGTTTGCGGATCGAGCAGGTTGAGACCGCCGCCGGGCGTGCCGATCCACAGGCGACCCGCCGTATCCTCCACCATCGCCGTGGCCCGCGGATCGCTCAGGCGCTGTCCGGCGGGTGCCTCGGCAGCGAAACAATCGAACCGTCCGTTCTCCAGGTAACGGCATGCACCGCCGCCGAAGGTTCCTGCCCAGACCGTGCCGCTGGCACCCTGGTAAAGCGACATCACACCGTCGACCGGGAACCCGCTGCCATCTCCCGCCCGGAATGCCTTGAGACCGCCCCCAGCGTCGCGACGCACCAGACCCCCATCGAAGGTGGCCATCCAGACCCGGTTCTGCCGATCACGCAGCAGGGCCATCACGCGGTCGCTGGTCAATCCCTGTGCGCGGGCCAACCACTGGCGTTCAAGGCCGGTACGGAAATCCACCGACAGGACGCCGCCCCCCAGCGTTGCGACCAGCATCTCGCCGGACGTATCTCCCCCTGCGAACGCCGTGATGGGCAAGCCACTGGCCATGACTGGACGGTAGTGTCCCAGTTGCCAACTGCGGGGATTCCAGCGACTGATCCCGCCACTGCGCGTCCCGATCCACAGGAGCCCGGAGCGGTCCTGGTAGAGGGACATGATGTTGCTGTCGGCGAGGCCGCGCG
>JBJTPC010000010.1:0-3828 GCA_046074905.1 Gammaproteobacteria bacterium | reverse complement strand
CCAAGCCGCGCCACGGCAAGACGATAGAGGCGCCAGACTGCGTCTCGGACCGGGCTGCCGTGGTCGTCGATCAGGACCTGTTGCCCTCCCGGCAGCGCGCATTCGGCGTGTCCGGCGAGGTGGATCTCGCCCACGACCGTTCCGGGCAGGTGCTCCAGGTAGGCTGCAAGAAATGCTTCGGGATCGCGCCCGGTGTTCTTCGCGGTGACATGGAGGTTGTTCACGTCCAGCAACACCCCACATCCCGTACGCGTCGCCAGTTCGGCAAGAAACTCGGGTTCACTGGTATCCCCCCGGACTGGCGCGAGATAGACAGAGGGATTCTCGACAAGCAGGCGGCGACCGAGACCCTGCTGGACGCAATCGATATTGCGGGCAACGACGCGCAAGGCCTCCTCGGTGTAGGGCATCGGGAAAAGATCGGGAAGGTAACGCCCCGCGCTGGTGCTGAAACTCAAATGGTCGGAGACGAGACCCGGCTCCACCGCATCGACCAGGCGACGCAGGGACTCGAGTGCATCGGGGGAAACCCCGGAGATACTGCCGAGCGACAGGCCGACGGCATGCAGGGACACCGGCAAGCGTTCTCTGGCACGCAGGAGATGGGCCCGCGCACCGGCGTCCACGAGGTAGTTCTCCGGATGGACTTCTACCCATCCCACGCCGGGCGTCGGTTGCAGTACCGCCCCGTGATGGGGGAACCGCAAACCGACGCCGGCACTCGCCGGGACCTGGGAGGTCACCGGGACAGGAGGATTACTTGGCGGGCGGGGTGGTCGAGCCACCGGCCAGCTTGGCGCACAGACCCGCCGGGACCTTCACCCACTCGGTGGGGTCACGGTCCTTGGCGCCGCTGTGGCCCGCGCAAGAGTGCGCACCATTGCCGCAATCGTTCTTGCCGGCCTTGGCGACGCCGTAGCACTTCTCGGTCTTCGCCTGCTCGGCTTGAACCGGCGCGGCCGCGAGCGCGGCCAGGGCGACGGCACCCATCACGGAGGCGAGTACAGACTGCTTCTTCATGATTGATTTTCCTGGAGTTTCAAATTTCACCGCAGCAATCCCGCGGCCGGATAGCGAGCGGATGCTAGCATGCGCTCGCGCATCCGCTGACGGTATTCGGTCTCGATGCCGCAAAGGTTACAGGGGGTCGTCGGGAAGAGGGAGATTGCTGGTTATGGCCCGGGACGAGGCCGACGAGGATGCCACTTGGGCTCGCTGGATGGCGGCAGCCCAAGCCGGCGACCAAGCCGCCTATGGTCGACTGCTGCGCGCGGTCGTGCCGTTCGTTTCGGCCGCAGCACGGCGCCGGCTTCGTGCGCCGGAGGCCGTCGCCGATGTGGTTCAGGACACCCTGCTCAGCTTGCACCGCATGCGCCATACCTACGACCCGAGCCGCCCATTCAAGCCATGGCTCGGGGCGATTGCCGTGCGTCGCACCGTTGATCACCTTAGGCGCCGGGGGCGGGTCGACAGACTCGAATGCGTGGACGATTCGGCAGCGGCAAACTACGCTGATCCGCGCGCCGACCATTCATTTCACGAAGGCGAACGGTCAGCAGAGGTACGGGCTTGCCTTGCCAGCCTTCCGGAGGGCCAGCGCCGCGCACTCGAACTGGTCAAGGTGCGGGAGCTTTCCCTTCGCGAGGCTGCCGCGATTACCGGTCAGAGCGAGGGTGCCTTGAAGGTGGCGGTGCACCGGGGCCTCCACGCGCTGCGTGCACGATTTCTTCGCACCGAAGCACTTGATCAGGAGATGGGAAAATGAGCCCGGGAGCCATCGATTCCACCGAACGGGTAGTCTTGCACCTCGTCAGTGGACTCGAGGCGGTGCGTCGCCTGCCGTCGCCCGGGAGTCGCGCCGTCCGCTGGCTCGCGATGTTCGCGCTGACCGGTGTGGCTTTCGTCATGGTCGTGACGGGAACCGATACTTTCCTCGCGACAACGCGTGACGGACGGGCCCTGGCGGAATGGATCGCGATGCTGGCGACCGGTGTCATCGGCGTCCATGCGGCATTCCATACGAGCATCCCGGGGTATCGCCAGGTCTGGGCGTGGGCCGCGTGGATTCCCGCACTCGCCTGGCTGTTGCTGGCGTCGCTCGGCTGCTTTCACCGAGCGGATGCCATCCGCTGGACGGACGGCTCCGACATGTGGCACTACTTGGAGTGCTTCGGCTGGGTGGTCGGCTGCGGCGTGCCGCTGTCGATGGCGCTGTTCGGCAGCCTGCGGACTGCTGCACCGCTATGGCCCGCCACCACCGCGGTACAGGCATGCCTGGGTGCTGCCGGCCTGACGGCAGCCCTGATGGGGTTCTTCCACCCCACGGACCCCACCTTCATCGATTTGGCCAGCCACTTCGCGGCCCTCGCACTGGTAGTGGGCTGCGGTGCCATCCGTGCCCGGGCTGCACTGCTACCATAGACGTAACCGTTCGTCGTCCAGGTGTCTTCATGGGTCGTATTTTCGAAGTCCGCAAGCACGCGATGTTCGCGCGCTGGAATCGCATGGCGAAGCAGTTCGCCCGCGTCGCGAAGGACATCACCATCGCCGTCCGCGCCGGCGGTGACGATCCCCACGGGAACCCGGCGTTGCGCCGCTGCATCCAGAACGCCCGCTCCTTCAACATGCCGAAGGACAAGGTCGAGGCGGCCATCCGCCGCGCTGCCGGCAAGGAAGCGGTCGATTACCAGGAAATCGTCTACGAGGGCTACGCGCCCCATGGCATCGCCCTGCTGGTGGAAACCGCCACGGACAACCCCGTGCGCACGGTGGGCAGCCTGCGCAATATCTTCAGCAAGAACGGCGGCAACCTCGCCAACAGTGGCAGCGTCTCGTTCCTGTTCCGCAAGATGGGCGTGTTCCGGCTGGCGCCGGAGGGCATCGACCAGGACGATCTAGAGCTCTACCTGATCGACCACGGCCTCGATGAGATGGGCGAGAGCACCGGTGAAAAGGGTGAGCCGCAGCTGGTCATCCGCTGCGCCTTCGCCGATTTCGGACAGCTGCAGCTGGCACTGGAGCAGCGCGGCCTCGTGCCCATCTCCGCGGAGCACGAATACATCCCGTCCACGCCCATGGAACTGGGCGAGGACGAGGCCAAGGAAGTCCTCGAACTGATCGACAAGCTCGAGCAGGACGACGACGTCCAGAAGGTCTACCACACCCTCGCCTGAAAGGCCCCGGACGGCGACGCACGGGTGTCGCCGTCGAACGGATTCTCAGGTCGGCTGGACAACACGACTGACCCGCTTGCGCAGCGCGCGGAAACCGATGGCGATGTCATCCACGTAGGTGTACACGGCCGGCACCACCACCAGGCTCAGCACGGTCGAGGTGATCAACCCACCGAGCACCGAGATACCCATCGGGGCGCGGAAGGCGCTGTCCACGCCGAAGCCGAGCGCAATCGGCAGCATGCCTGCTCCCATCGCGAACGAGGTCATGACGATTGGTCGCGCGCGCTTGCGACAGGCGTCGAGGATGGCCTCGGCACGGCTCAGACCGTAATCGTGGCGCGCCACGATTGCGTACTCGACCAGCAGGATCGAGTTCTTGGTGGCGATTCCCATCAGCATCAGCAGACCGATCAACGCGGGCATCGAAAGCGGTGTTCCCGTCAGCACCAGGGCACCGAAGGCGCCGCCGATCGACAGCGGCAAGGCCGCCAGGATGGTGATCGGCTGCAGGAAGTCGTGGAACAGCAGGACGAGGATGGCATAGACGAAGAGCACGCCGGCGAACATGGCAAGGGCGAAGCTCGTCATCAGCTCCCCGAGCAATTCCGCATCGCCGGTGGGCAATTCGCGGACACCGGGTGGCAAGTTGCGC
>JBJTPC010000009.1:0-5908 GCA_046074905.1 Gammaproteobacteria bacterium | reverse complement strand
CGGGGCGGGCGACGACGCCCGCCGTGGCGTGAAGGTGGTCCTGCGCGAGGCCGTGCGCTCGGCGGCGGCCCTCGAGGCTGTCAAGGCGGTCGACCCGGATCTCGCCTGGACGGAAAGCTCCGTCACTCCGGCCGGCGGCGGTGCCCCGGAGCCCACGCTGACGGCGCTGCTGACAGCCGCGCAAATCAAGGCGCGGCAGGATTTCGCGATTCAGCAGAACATCACAGCGCTCAACAACCGCGTCAACAGCCTCGGCGTCTCGGAGGCCGTGGTGCAGCGGCAGGGACTCAACCGCATCGCGGTGCAGTTGCCCGGGGTGCAGGATGCGTCCGAAGTCATCCGCATCCTCGGCAAGGTCGCCACCCTCGAATTCCGGCTCGGCGACACGCTCAACAACCCGCTCGAGGCGCAGCGGCAGGGCCGGGCGCCCATCGGCACCAAGCTCTATACGGACCGCAACGGCCAGCCGGTCCTGCTCAAGCGGGAGCTGATCCTGACGGGCGAGCAGCTCACCGATGCCAGCGCCTCCATCCAGGACGGCGAGCCGGCCGTCTCCGTCAAGCTCGACAGCCGCGGTGGCGAGGAAATGCTCAACACGACCCGCTCCAACGTGGGCAAGCCCATGGGAGTGGTGTTCATCGAGCGTGAGCGTGTCCTCGAGGATCGCGGTGGCCAGAAGGTGGCCGTTGATCGCGTCCGCGAGGAGGTCATCTCGCTGGCAACCATCCGTGGCGTGTTCTCCAACCAGTTCCAGATCACCGGACTGTCCTTGCAGGAGGGCCAGGAACTGGCCAAGTTGCTGCGCGCCGGCGCACTGGCTGCGCCCATCTTCATCGTCGAACAGAAGCTGGTCGGGCCGAGCCTCGGCCAGGACAACATCGACCGCGGCGTCCGCGCGCTGATCATCGGCCTCGCGGTGGTGTTCGCGTTCATGGCGTTCTACTACCGCGGCTTCGGTCTCGTCGGTTGCGCGGTACTGCTGGCCAACGTGATCCTGCTGACGGCGTTGCTGACGGTGACCCGTGCGGCCCTGTCGCTGCCGGGCATCGCCGGCATCGTGTTGACCGTCGGCATGGCGGTGGACGCCAACATCCTGATCTACGAACGCATCCGCGAGGAGTTGCGCCTCGGCATGTCGCCGCGGGCGGCAATCAATGCGGGCTTCGACGGCGCCTTCAGCTCCATCTTCGACGGCAACATCACCACCCTCATCGCTGGCGTGGTGCTGTTCGTGTTCGGTACCGGCGCGGTGAAGGGCTTCGCCGTGGTGCTGTGCCTCGGCATCGTCACCTCGATGTTCACTGCGCTCATCGGCAGTCGCGCGCTCATCGAGGCGGTGTGGGGCCGGCGCAAGATGCTCACCAGCCTGTCGATCTGACGCGGGGATAGCGACATGGAGTTCTTCAAGAAGGTTCCGCAGATCCCGTTCATGCGCCAGCGGCGGTTCTGGTACGTGGTCTCGCTGGTCCTGGTCATTGGCTCCATCGCCCTCACGGCGGTGCGGGGTCTCAACTTCGGCATCGACTTCACGGGTGGCGTGGTCATCGAGTACAACTACTCGGGCAATGCGGACCTCGAGGCGACGCGCGAAGCTCTCCACGCTGCCGGATTTGCCGACGTGGCGGTGCAGAACTTCGGCACTTCGCGCGATGTCCTCGTGCGCCTGCCGCCGGTGCCGGAGGGCCAGAAGGCCGAGTCCATCACCAACCGCGTCACTGCCGCAGTGCAAGCGGTGGATGCAGGCGCCACGCTCCGGCGCACCGAGGTGGTGGGCGCGCAGGTGGGTCGCGAGTTGTTCGAGAAGGGGTTTCAGGCCCTGGGTCTGACGCTCGTGCTGATCATGCTGTACGTCTGGCTGCGCTTCGAGTGGAAGTTCGGTGTCGGCGCCGTGCTCGCGGCGCTCCACGATCCCATCGTCGTGGTGGGAGCCTTCGCCCTGACGGGGCTGACCTTCGATCTCTCCGTATTGGCGGCCATCCTCGCGGTCATCGGCTACTCGCTCAACGATACCGTCGTGGTATTCGACCGGGTCCGCGAGCGTTTCCTGTCCATGCGCGGTGCGACACCGGCGCAGATCATGGACGTGTCGGTGAACGAAACCCTGTCGAGAACCATCATCACTTCAGGCACGACGCTGCTCACGGTGATCGCGCTGTTCGTGCTCGGCGGAGAGACCCTGCGCGGGTTCTCGGCCGCGCTGATCATCGGCATCATTGTCGGCACCTACTCCTCCATTTTCGTGGCCGGCGGCGTATCGCTGGACCTTGGCTTGACGCAGGAAGATCTCATGCCCTCCGCCAAGTCCAAGGAAGTGGACGAATTGCCCTGACGCAGGACGCCGGGGCGGAGTCCGCCGTCCCGGTACCGTCGGCGTCCACGAGGTCTGAATCATGGAACTTCTTACCGATCCGCAGGTGTGGCTGAGCTTCGTCACGCTGGCGGTGCTCGAAATCGTCCTCGGCATCGACAACATCATTTTCCTGTCGATCCTGGTGGCCAAGCTGCCCCCGGAAAAGCAGCCGCAGGCCCGCTTCCTCGGACTCGCGCTGGCGATGGTCACGCGCATCGGCCTGCTGTTCAGCATCACCTGGCTGATGTCGCTGACGGCAGACCTGTTCACCCTGCCCGAGGCCCTGTCGGGCCAGGGAATCTCCGGGCGAGACATCATCCTCGCCGGCGGTGGCCTGTTCCTGCTGGTGAAGAGCGTGATGGAGATCGATTCCAGCCTGGAGGGGCCGGAGCAGGGTCCCCCGTCGGTCCGGGCGGCCAACGCCGTCTTCATGGTCGCGTTGCAGATCGCCATCGTCGACATCGTCTTCTCGCTCGATTCGGTTTTCACCGCGGTCGGCCTCGCCAAGCACCTGCCGGTGATGGTGGCGGCCATCGTGGTGGCCGTGGGCGTGATGATGTTCATGGCGCGACCGATCAGCGAGTTCATCGATCGACATCCCACGGTCAAGATCCTTGCACTGGCTTTCCTGATCCTGGTGGGCGTGGCACTGATCGCCGAGGGCTTCGAGGTCCATCTCCCCAAGGGTTACCTCTACTTCGCGATGGCGTTCTCCTTCATCGTCGAGATGATCAACATCCGGATGCGCGCCAGGGCCGCACGCCCGGTCGACCTCCACGGCCCGGAGATGCCCAAGGAGGGGTAGGTGAGCGGCCCCGGCCGTACCCCCGCACCACCCCGCCGCTCGCATGAAAGAGTTCCTCATCGTCGCGCTGCTGCTGGTCGTCAACGCCTTTTTCGCGTTGTCGGAGTTGGCCCTCGTCTCGGCGAAGCGCTCACGCCTGGAGGGCCTGGCCAAGCGCGGCAGTCGCGGTGCACGCGTCGCCATCTCGCTCCAGCAGGACCCGACCGTGATGCTCTCGGCGGTCCAGGTCGGCATCACGTTCACCGCCCTCCTCACCGGCATGTACTCGGGGGCCGCTTTCACCGAGGAATTGACCGAGGTGCTCGCCGCACGCTGGCCCACCCTGGCGGACTACGCGGCCGAGACGGCGACCGTGCTGGTCGTGTTGCCGGTGTCCTACCTGTCGCTGGTGCTCGGTGAACTGGTACCGAAGCGCATTGCACTCTCCAATGCCGAACGGCTGGCAGTCCTCACCGCGCCCCTGATGGCAGGCTTCGCACGGCTCGCTGCACCGCTGGTCTGGCTGCTGCGGCGCAGTACCGACGTCGTGGTTCGTCTCCTGCCCGGTCGGGCCGCCCCGAACGACTCGGTCACCGACGACGAGTTGAAGGCGCTGCTGGCGGAGGGTGCCCGTCAGGGCGTGTTCCATGCGGCGGAGCAGCGACTGGTGGAGGGCGTGTTGACGGTGGCGGATGCCAACGTCGAGTCCATCATGGTGCCGCGACCCGACGTGATCTGGCTGGATCTTGACGAGCCCGCGGAAAAGCTCTGGCAGGAGGCCCGCGCCAGTGGCCATGCGCGGTTCCTGGTGGCACGGGGCTCGCTCGACGAGCCGGCCGGCGTGATCACCCTCGCGGATCTCGGCGAGGCCGCCCGTCGCGGTGGCATCGACGAAGGACGCGACATCGCCCAACCCCTGATGGTGCCCGAGACGGTCTCGGTGCTGCGGCTGCTCGATGCCTTCCAGCGTTCGCCTGTGCATCTGGCGATCGTGACCGACGAATACGGGGATGTGCGCGGCATCGTCACGCCGATCGATATCCTGCGGGCGATTGCGGGTGGCCTGCCGGACATCGGCAGCCGGGAGCGTGCGGAAATCGTCACGCGGGCCGATGGCAGCCTGCTGGTGGACGGCCACCTGCCGGCACGCGACCTCGCAGCCACGCTGGATATGCCCGAACTGGCGCATGACGATTACCACACCACGGCGGGATTCGTGTTGCACCGCCTCGGTCGCATTCCCCGTGCCGGCGACCGTCTCACCTGGCGAAACCTCGAGGTCGAGGTGGTGGACATGGATGGTCCGCGCATCGACAAGCTGATTTTCCGCCGGCGCCAGTAATCACTCCCGTCCTCCTTCAAGAGCGACCCATCAGGCCGGTCTGCCGGCGGAGCTGTCATGGAATCCCATCACTCGCGCGAGCCGATGTCCAAGCTGGCCCTCGGGGCCCTCGGGGTGGTCTTCGGGGATATCGGTACCAGCCCGTTGTATGCCTTTCGTGCCTGCCTGCTGGCCGGAGGCGAGGGGCGACCGTCCGAGGCGGCCATCCTCGGCGTGCTTTCACTGATCTTCTGGACGATTGCGCTCACGGTCTCGCTCAAGTACGTCGCGATCGTCCTGCGCAACGACAACCGCGGTGAGGGTGGGGTGTTGGCCCTGACCGCCCTGCTGGCATCGCATCGCTCCGCGTTGCCGACCGCGACCGTCGTCATCCTCGGGGTCGCCGGCACCGCGCTGTTCTTCGGTGATGGCGCCCTGACGCCCGCCGTGACAGTGCTGTCGGCCGTCGAGGGACTGAAGCTGGCCAGCCCCGTGTTCGAGAGCTGGATCCTGCCGCTCACCCTGGCCATCCTGGTCGGCCTGTTCGCCGCGCAGCGCCACGGCACCGGCCGGATCGGCGTGGTGTTCGGTCCGGTCATGCTGCTGTGGTTCCTGACGCTGGGCGTACTGGGACTGCTCAAGGTGGTCCAGAACCCGGCCGTGCTGACCGCCGCGAACCCGGTGCATGCGCTGTACTTCATCGGCACCCATGGCGCCGCCTCGCTGGCAGTCATCGCGGGCGCCTTCCTCGCCGTCACCGGCGGTGAAGCGCTCTATGCGGACCTCGGGCACTTCGGGCGCCGCCCGATCAAGTGGGCCTGGCTGGGTGTGGTCTGGCCGGGTCTGCTGCTCAACTATTTCGGTCAGGGCGCCCTGCTGCTCGAGGACCCGACCGCAATCCGCAATCCCTTCTACCTGATGGCTCCCGATGAACTCCTCCTGCCCCTGGTGGTACTGGCCGCGGGCGCCTCGGTCATCGCCTCGCAGGCCGTGATCTCCGGCGTGTTCAGCATCGCCCAGCAGGCGCAGCAACTCGGCTTCCTCCCGCGCATGCGGACCCAGCAGACCTCCGAGGCGGTCATCGGCCAGGTTTACCTGCCGACCGTCAACATCGTGCTGTGCCTTGCGGCCATCGGCATCGTGGTCACTTTCCGTTCCTCGGAGGCACTCGCCAACGCCTATGGCATCGCGGTCTCGAGCACCATGGTCATCGAGACTCTGCTGCTGGTGCTGCTGCTGCATGCCCGGCAGGTGGAGGCGGCATCCGCCGTACCGGGACTGCCGACCACCGGTGCACCGGCGGCATGGATGTTGCCGGTGCTCATCCCGTTGGCGTGCATCGACCTGCTGTTCTTCGTGGCCAACGCCGCGAAGATCCCGGCGGGTGGGTGGTTCCCGCTGGTGTTCGGCGGTGCCGTGTTCCTGGTGATGCGCACCTGGCGCACCGGGCGCG
>JBJTPC010000008.1:0-3222 GCA_046074905.1 Gammaproteobacteria bacterium | reverse complement strand
TCCAGCTCCGTCCAGTTGGAAATGGGAAACACGCGGATGGACTCGCCCTTGTGCTTGCGCGCGTTGTAAAGACGCCAGAGCTCCGGCCGCTGTGCCTTCGGTTCCCAGCGATGCTGTGCGGAACGGAACGAGAAGATGCGTTCCTTGGCACGCGACTTCTCCTCGTCGCGGCGCGCACCGCCGAAGGCGACATCGAAGCCGTGCTTGTCCAGCGCCTGCTTCAGCGACTGGGTCTTCATCACATCCGTATGGATGGCGGAACCATGCGTGAAGGGGTTGATCCCCTGCTGCAGGCCCTCCTGGTTGATGTGGACCAGCAACTCGAACCCGAGCTCACGGGCGATGCGGTCACGGAACTCGTACATCTCCCGGAACTTCCACGTGGTGTCCACGTGGAGGAGCGGGAACGGTGGCTTCGCGGGATGGAATGCCTTTGCCGCCAGATGCAGCATGACCGCGCTGTCCTTGCCGATCGAGTAGAGCATCACCGGGTTGTCGGCCTCGGCCACCACCTCGCGCATGATGTGGATGCTCTCGGCTTCTAGACGCTGCAGATGGGTGAGGTTCATCGTCTTGCCTGTGGCGGGAGAAGGGAAAGAGGAATGCGGGGTCCGCAACGGGACGGAAACGCAGGGTGTCGCGGAGGGTGCGGCGGCGATGGGCGGGGCCGTGGAAGCCGGCGGGACGACGACGCAGCGCCAGGCGCCACCCCGATTGTCGGCCCAGACGCTCGCGGCGGTCATCGCCTCCGCACCCAGGCCATCGAGCAACAGAATCGCACCCGCGGGGACCTCGTCCGCCAGCGCATCGAGGAATTCGTGTACGCCGGCGGGAGTGACGGGTGCGCGATGGGGCCACCAGTGCAGGGGCCAGCGGGCGCCGGAGACATGGAACAAGCGCAGGTCGCCACGACCCGGGGCGTCCCCGCCCCCCCCTGTCCAGGCACAATCACCCACCCACAGCAGGGGAATGCGTTGCCTGCGCGCATCGCGCAGGAGGTTCGGGTAGGTCCGCCGATGCCAGCCAGCCCTTGCCGGGTCGGTCAGGTCCGGACGCGGGACGGCCAGCCCCCAGCGAACGAGGTATTGATCGAGCGTCCGCGGCGCCAGTGTGCCGCCCAGCTGCGTCGCGACCCGTGCGCGGAAGCGGGTGGAAGAGAAAAGCGCATTTTGATGTTTTATCTCCGCCGCTGCGCGGAGGTCCTGCAGCAGCGCGTCCGCAGCGACGGCATCCAACCGACGACCCTCGCCGACCACACGCCCCCGCGGCTTGTTGGCAACACCCTCCCACCCGCGCGCCAGATACGCCTTGTGCGCGGCGATGATGGTCGGCAGGCTGAGGCCCGTCCGCTCGCGGATATCGCCCAGCCGAACGCCATCCAGCCGCAGGCGGACCGCCAGGCGGCGGCGCTCGTTCAGCGTCGCCAAGGGCAGGGTACGGCTGTCGGGATTAGACATTTAAATGCATTTTGATATTTAAAAACCGATGCCCAGTAATTCAAACATCCAGGCAACATCAGGGCAAGCAATGATTGGGGATTCCGCCATCACCACCGGACATGGACGGGGCGCGGGCGCTGCGGGTGCGCGCTGACGGCGCGTGACCCATAATCCTGCGCGCGCATGGAACCGAACAGCCCTTCCCCCCCGACCGAGGTGCGTACGCACACGCCCGTGATGCAGCAGTACCTGCGCCTCAAGGCGCAGCATCCCGATGTGCTGCTGTTCTACCGCATGGGGGACTTCTACGAACTGTTCTACGAGGATGCCCGCAAGGCGGCCCGCCTCCTCGATATCACGCTGACCGCCCGTGGCCACTCAGGCGGTGCACCGATTCCGATGGCGGGCGTGCCGGTGGTGACGCTCGAGACCTACCTCTCCCGCCTGGTGCGCAAGGGCGAGAGCGTGGCCATCTGCGAGCAGGTGGGCGACCCGGCAAAATCCAAGGGTCCGGTGGAGCGTGCCGTGGTGCGGGTGGTCACGCCTGGCACCGTGACGGATGACGCCCTGCTCGAGTCGCACCGCGATACGCTCGTGGCCGCCTTGTGGATGGCGCCGGGGCGTCGCCCCCAGGGAGCATTGGCCGGGCTTGCCGCAGTCGATCTGGCCGGCGGACGCTTCACGGTCTGCGAGGTGGACAGCACGGAGGGCCTCCTCGCGGAACTGGCGCGACTGCAACCTGCGGAACTGCTGGTAGCCGATGGGGATGCCGCGCTTGCCGGCTCGCAGGAGGGCGTGGCCGACCGACTGGAAGGCTGGAGCGGGCGACGAGTGGTTCGCGCTCCCTGGCATTTCGATCGCGAGGTGGCGGAGCGCCTGCTCACCGCGCAATTCGCGACCCATGATCTCGCGGGGTTCGGCGTCGCCGGTCTGGAATTGGCCATCACCGCGGCCGGTGCCCTGCTGCAGTACCTCCAGGAGACGCAGAAGACCGCCTTGCCCCACCTGACTGCCATCGCGGTCGAGTCGCGTGACGAGGCGGTGCAACTCGACCCGGCCACCCTGCGCAACCTCGAACTCCTCGAGAGTTCCAGCGGCCGTGAAGGAGGCTCGCTCGCCGAGGTCCTCGATGCCACCGCCACCGCCATGGGCGCGCGCGAGTTGCGCCGTTGGCTATCGCGACCGCTGCGCACGACCGCGCTCCTCGAACAGCGCCTCGATGCCGTCGAGGAACTGCTGGAGCAGGGTCTTGCCGCCGCGCTGCTCGAGACCTTGCGCGGGGTTGGCGATGTGGAGCGCATCCTGACCCGCGTGGCGCTGGGGTCGGCACGCCCCCGTGACTTGACCGGACTGCGGTCTGCCCTCGCTGCGCTGCCTGCGGTCATTGCCGCGCTGGCAAGTAGCCGGACGACCCTGCTCGCGCGGGCGGCCGTCACCCTGGGCCCCGGCGGGGAGGGCAGTCATCTGCCGGAGCTGGCTGCTCTGCTCGCCAGGGCCGTGGTCGACAACCCGCCCGTGATGCTCCGTGACGGCGGGGTGATCGCCCCCGGTTTCGATGCCGAACTCGATGAATTGCGTACCATCAGCACCCACACCGAGCAGTACCTGCTCGACATGGAGCAGCGTGAACGCGAGCGCACGGGGCTGTCCTCCCTGCGTATTGCCTACAACCGTGTCTCGGGGTTCTACATCGAGCTCAACCGCTCGCAAGCGGAGCAAGTCCCCGCCGACTACATCCGTCGCCAGACCGTCAAGAATGCGGAACGGTTCCTGACACCCGAAC
>JBJTPC010000007.1:0-2023 GCA_046074905.1 Gammaproteobacteria bacterium | reverse complement strand
CCGGCGGCGAGGACCAGGCGATTGAAGCCGTCCGTTTCCGCACGCTCCTCGAGCATCGCGGTCAGGGCGGCGAGCACGCGTGGTGCATCGGCGGCGAGGTCGATGGTCTCGCCGGAGCGCCGCTGCAACTCGAAATCCTGGATCCCCGTGGGTACCGCCAGTCCGCGCAGGCCATAGGGCCGCTCGCTGACCAGTTTCAAGCCGAGCGATTCGAACAGCGGCAGGATGTCGGCTACCGGCACGGGCCGGTGCTGACGGAACAGCTTGAGCCGCAACGTCGCGGTGGTGTCGGTCCCCTGGCGATAGGCTCGCCAGTGCCAGTGACCGGGCGTGCCGGAGAGCTCCTCCAGCGCGGCAATGTCATCGACGGCGGTCGCGGCGCGCGTGTCCTCGTGATAGGCGAGCGGGAAGGCCTCGCCATACCGGCGGACGATCGCCAGGACGGCGCTTTCCGGATGAACCTTGAGCAGTGCGGCCCGCAGGCGGTCGGTCCAGGTGCGGAGGAGTTCGGCAATCTGCTGCTCCAACTCGGCTGCCGCCGGCGGCGCTGCGGTCGCGGCGGGCGTCCTGACGCGCAGGTGCAGCCTCGCCAGGGTGCTCTCGCCGAGCTGGACTTCGGACTCGACGGCCGTACCGCCGTAGGCTCCCAGGATCCGCGCCTCGATCTGTTCGCGCGCCTGGGTGTGATAGCGGTCGCGGGGAACGTAGACGAGACAGGACCAGAAACGACCGAACGGGTCGCGACGCGGGAAGACGCGCACGCGCCGGCGCTCGTAGAGGTTGACGATGCCCCGCACCGACTCGAGCAGTTCCCCCTCGCTGGCCTGGAACAACTCGTCCCGCGGATAGGTCTCGAGAACGTGCTGGACCGCCTTGCTGTCGTGGCTGTCGCCGTCGGCACCGAGGGCGGCCACCACCCGTGCGGCTTTCAGGCGCAGCAGCGGGATCGCCCCGGTCGGCTGCCGATAGAGGCCCGAGGTCCACAGCCCGAGGAAACGGTACTCGCCCAGGACGTGGCCGCGGGCGTCGAAGTCCTTCACGCCGACGTAGTCGAGGTAGGTCGCGCGATGGACCGTGGAACGACGGTTCGCCTTGGTGACGAACAGCGGCTCCGCCGAGCGGGCGAGATCGCGCTGGGCGCCGGCAAGCACCAGGCGGCGACCCGAACCCTCGCCACGCAGGATGCCGAGACCACTGGCGCGGTCGGCCAGCAGTGCATCCTCGCGACGACCGCGCTCGAGGCGGTAGTACCGGTAGCCGAGGAAGGTGAAATGGTCATCGGCCATCCAGCGGAGGAGTTCGCCGGCCTCCCGGGCCGCACTGGATACCGAGTCGGCGGTCCCCGCAAGCGTCTCTGCCAGTTGTCGGGCGCGCTCGCGCATCGGCTGCCAGTCGGCGACGGCGCGGGTAAGGTCCTCGATGGCCTGTCGCAAGCGGGTTTCCAGCCGCTGCAGACGCGCCGGATCGGTCTCGCGGTCGATCTCGTGCAACTGCCAGGATTCCGCGCGGGTGTTCCGGGCGGGCCCGGCCTCGATGGCCTGCAGACGGCCGCGTCCATTGCGACGGGCGTGCAGCACCGGGTGGACCAGCAGATGGGTGGCCCAGAAATCACGCAGCACGATCGACAGCGTGTCGACGAGGAAAGGCATGTCGTCGACCACCAGCAGCACGCGCGTGTGGGGACTGCCCTCCTTGCGGTCATCCACGGGCGGATTCCACACCCGGAGCAGGATTTCGCCCGGTCGGCGATGACTGCCGATCCGCAAATGCTGGGCGGCGAGTCCGGCGCGGGCAGCCACGGGGGCGGCGGCGAGGTCGGCCTCGTCCACGCCGCGGTAGTAGGCTTCGCTGAAGCGGAGGGCGGAGGCGCTGTCGGCAAGCCGTGCGATACGCCGGATGAGGCGGAGCCTCGAGGGAGGGATCGTGCCTGGCATCGCCCTATTCTAGACCCCGCTGGGTCCGATTGTGTCTCCGGCAGCGTCGCCCCGGGGCGACGCCGCGTCTCAGGGCTGATGCGGCCGGG
>JBJTPC010000006.1:0-9524 GCA_046074905.1 Gammaproteobacteria bacterium | reverse complement strand
CTGTTCTGGCGGAAGCGACGGAAGGAATTGGCGTTCGGCGCGAAGATTGCCGTGCTCTCCACCATCGTCGCCTGCAATCCGGCAATGGCCTGCCGCAACAGGGGCGTCCCCGCGGGATCCTCGGCGGCGAAGGCATTGTGGCCCGCACGGTCCTGCAGGCTGACGTGGATGTGGAAGCCGCAGCCGGCCGCGGCGGCGAAGGGCTTGGCCATGAAGGAACCGATGCGACCATGCCGCAGGGCGGTGCCCTTCACCAGCCGCTTGAACAGCACTGCTTCGTCGGCAGCCCGCAGGGCATCGGCCCGATGCTGCAGCGTGATCTCGAACTGTCCCGGGGCGTATTCGCTCATCAGCGTCTGGACCGGGAGTCCCATCAACCGAGCCCCCGCATACAGGTCATCGAACAGCGGCGCCATGCCTTCCAGCTTGCCGAGACCGTAAGCGTCGATGCGCGTGGCCGGTCCCTCGCCGCCCAGCACCGCGCGCGCCGGACGCACGCCACCACCCTCGCGCTCGAGCAGGTAGAACTCCAGTTCGGCAGCGACCACCGGGGTATAGCCGAGAGCCTCGAGGCGTGCCACGGCCCGCGCCAGCACATGCCGCGGGTCGGCGGTTCCGGGGGTCCCCGGCCGACCGTCGCTGCCATCCATCTCGTGCTGCGTCACCAGGACCTGGGCTGCGGGGCGCGCCAACCAGGGCGCTCGGCACAATGAGCCGGGGACCGGCCAGACCATCTTGTCGGCATCACCGGCACTCCAGACGAGACCACTCTCCTCGACATCCTCACCGGTGATGTCCAGTCCGAGGATCGATCCCGCCACGTTGCGTCCCCGCGCGAACAGGGGCTCGAGTTCCTCGCGGGCAATGGCCTTGCCGCGACCGACACCATCGGCGTCGGTGATGACCAGCTGGATGGACTCGATGTCCGGATGGGCCGCCAGAAACCGCCGTGCCTCGGCGTCATCGGGGGAGATGGGATGGCAAGCGGTGAATGTCATGGCGAGGGCATCGCCTCCTGCAGCAGCAGCACGGCCTCGCGCCAGAGCGACAGCAGTTGGTCCACCTGCGTCTCCTCCGTGGCCGGCGAGGTCAGCATCATCAAATGGAAAGGCGTGACCAGCACACCACGGTTCAACAGGAACAGGCGCAGGGCATCGCCGAGCAGGGCGGGATGACCGGCTTCGCTCGCCGCCCCGTCACGCGGCGGCCGGGACTGGAATCCCACCTCGACGCGCGTGCCGACGCGGGAGACATGCCAGGGCAGTGCGCGTTCCGCAATCAGGTCGTTGAAACCACGCTCGAGCCGGATGGCGAGTGTCTCCATGTGCGCATAGGCCGCCGGCGTCATCACCTCGGCGAGATTCGCGCGCAGCGCGGCGAGGGCCAGCGGATTGGCAGACAAGGTGGTCCCCATGCCCGAATGGCCGGGTGCCTTGTCGCGCTGCACGCGCTCGATGCCCTCGCGAACCGCCGCGGTGAAGCCATAGACCGCACACGGAAAACCGCCGGCCACGGCCTTCCCGGCCACGAGAAAGTCCGGCTGCAGGCCGTGCACCCGCGTGTAACCGCCGAGGCCCGTGCTCAGGGTATGGGTCTCGTCGATGGCCAGCAGCGTGCCGTGGCGCCGGGTCAACTCGCGCAGGGCGTCATGAAATCCTGGCTCCGGCAGAACCATGCCGCAGTTGGTCATCACGGGCTCGGCGAGCACGCAGGCGAACTCGCCGCCGGCAAGTGCGGCCTCGAGGGCCGGCACGTCGTTGAACGGGACGCAGGTGCTGTGCAGGGCCAGGTCTGCCGCCTGACCGACCAGGCCGGACCGGTTGCGCACCTCGCCATCCGCCTCGAGACGCACCATCGCGTCCTCCACCTGCCCGTGGTAGCAGTGGTCGAACACCAGCACGCGATGGCGACCGGTCAGCGCCCGTGCCCAGCGCAGGACACAGCGATTGGCATCGCTGGCGCTCAGCGTCACCTGCCAGGTCGGCAGGCCGAAACGCTCCGCGAGCAGTTGTCCCACTTCCGGGGCGACCTCCGTCGGCAGCATGGTCGTCAGACCGGCCATGGCCTGTGTCTGCAGGGCTGACACGACCGGTGCAGGGGCATGCCCGAACATGGCGCCGGTATCGCCCAGACAGAAATCCGCATAGCGCAGTCCGTCTGCATCCTCGAGGCAGGCACCGCGGGCGTCGCGGACGTGCAGCACTTCCGGAGTTCCCCAATCCTGCATCCAATGAAGCGGCACGCCGCCGAGCCAATGTCGGCGCGATTCGCGCGCCAGGGCGACGCTGCGCGGATGCAGGATCAGGAAGCGTTGCCGTTCGGCCGCGAGCAGCTCCTGCACGGCATCGGCCGGCAGTCCGCCCAAGCGGGTCGGTGGCGCCGGCGAGGCCGGCGACTTCCCGGCAAGCACTGCGGAAGAACGCGTCGACATGATGCCGCTAGGTTACCGGAGTCGACCGGAGCCGGTCGGCCCACTCCCTGGCCAGCGACTGCAGGGCGGTGCCGGACAGGGCACCGGGGCCACCGCCGGAGACCAGCTGCCCCTGCCGCACCCTGCGCTGTCCGGCCACCCACACCTCGCGTACCTGCTCCCGCCCGGCCACATGGACCAGATGGGAGCAGGGATCGAATACCGGTTGCAGCGAGGGATGGGAGAGATCGACGGCAAGGAGATCGGCGGACTTGCCACTCTCGAGCGAGCCAATCTCGTCGGCCAGCCCCAGAGCCTCTGCGCCGCCGAGCGTGGCGGCACGCAAGGCCTCGGTCGCATCCCACACGGTGGCATCGCCGGTGGCTCCCTTGGCCAGCAGCGCCGCGAGCCGCAGCTCGCCGAAGAGGTCGAGCCGGTTGTTGCTGGCGGCACTGTCGGTGCCGAGACCGACATTCACACCGGCCGCACGCAGGGCGGCCGTCGGCGCGAAGCCCGAAGCCAGTTTCAGGTTGGAAGCCGGGCAATGGGCCACGTGGACCCGGTGGCCAGCCAGCATCGCGATGTCGTTGGCATCGAGATGCACGCAGTGCACGGCGATGAACCCCGGACCGAGCACGCCAAGGCGCTCCAGTCGCGCCAACGGTCGTTCCCCATGGGTCTCCAGCGAGCCGGCAATCTCGGCGGTGGTCTCGTGGACGTGGCAGTGCAGGCGCAAGCCTTCCTCCCGCGCCAGCTTGGCGAGCCGCAGGAACAGTTCGTCACCGACTGTGTACGGGGCATGGGGAGCCAGTGCGAAATGCACCAGCGGTTCCCCGGCGAAGGCCTGGCGCGTGGCCCATCCGCGCTCGAGCGCACTGGTGGCGTCTGGCGCGTAAGGCGTCGGGAAATCGACTGCGACCAGCCCGGCCACCACGCGCAGACCAACCTCGCGCGCCGCGGCGCAGACCGCTTCGGGAAAGAAATACATGTCGTTGAAGGTGGTGATGCCCCCGAGCAGCATCTCGGCACAGGCAAGGCGCGTGCCATCCGCCACGAAGCGCGCCGACAAATGGCGCGCCTCCGCCGGCCAGACATGGTGCCGCAGCCATTCCATCAATGGCAGGTCGTCGGCGAACCCGCGCATCAGCGCCATCGCCGCGTGGGTATGCAGGTTGACCAGACCCGGCATCAAGACGTGGCCGGGATACTCCTCGAAGGGCAGGTCGGGATGGCGCTGGCGGGCAATCGTCACCGGCAGCAGCTCGAGGATGCGCCCGCCGCCGATGACCACCGCATGGTCACGGAGGACACCGGCCGGCTGGACTGGCACCACCCAGGAGGCCGCCACCACGCATTCGGCCTTCGACGACATCGCACTCTCCGACCAGGACTGGTGCTCGATTCTCCCAAGGTCCTGCGGCGAACGCCAACCGGCATCGCGCCAAGCGAAACGGACGGGAGGAACCTGCGGATTACCGGCGACGCTGCTGCGTCCTACCGTGGAATCGCCCGCACGCTGGCGGGTGAAGAAGACAGGACAATTCCCATGAATGCTCTCCGTACCGTCTCCCCGTCGCGTTTCGCGCCCGCTGTGCTTGCCCCGGTCGTGGTCGCCGTGCTCGCTGCTGCCGCCCTGCCCGCTGCTGCCGCGGACTCGCCATGGACGGTCCGCTTCCGCGCCCTCCACATCGATACGGCGAACAAGTCGGCGGCGATTCCCGCCTTGGCCGTACCGAAGGATGCGATCGCGGTGTCCAGCAAATGGGCACCGGATATCGACATCGAGTACGCCTTCAACGAGCAGCTTTCCACCGAGCTGCTGCTGACGATTCCGCAGCGGCATGACGTCACCGTGCAGCAGAGCGCACTCGGTGGCCCGGTCGGCATCGGCAGTTTCAAGCATCTGCCGCCGACGCTGACGCTCAAGTACCGTCCCCTCGGCAACGCCAGGCTTTCGCCCTATCTCGGTGCCGGTATCAACTACACCCGGATCTGGGACGTGCGGCTCGCGGTACCCACCGTCGGCAGCTTGCGTCTCGACCGCGACAGCTTCGGTCTGGCGGTGCAGGCCGGGGCGGATTACCGGATGGACGACCACTGGCACCTGTCCGTCGACGTGAAGTACGTGAAGCTCGACTCCGCCATCCAGCTCGGCGCCACCCGCGTGTCACGGGCCGGCGTCGACCCGTTGCTGCTCGGTATTGGCGCCGGCTACCGGTTCTGAAGTCGCTCTACGGCAATAGCGAGTCGTAAAATCGCTATTTTTCGACCGCTTGCCCGTGCAATCATCCCTCGGCGGGCCGCTCCGGCCCTCCGGGGGATGGCGTGACCGATCGAGCTGCTTGTCTCTGCGAGGAGGCGCCCCTCCGGCCCGTCCACATCCGCGGGACGGTCGCCCGCTTCGGCGGCGTGTTCGGTGATGGAGGCCAACTCGGTATCGTCGGCATGGCCCTCGGCGCGGCGCGTTCCCTCCGCTGGGGAGTCGGCTTCCCGCTGGCCTCGGAGACCCGCCGCCAGCAGCTGACCACCGTACCGGACCATGCCAGCTGACCGCCCCGTCCGTCTTGCCTTCCTGCTGCGGCCTCACTTCTCGATGATGGCTTTCGCCGCGGCCCTGGAGCCGCTGCGCGCGGCCAACCGGGTTGCCGACCGGACACTTTACGAATGGCCGCTCGTGTCCGCGGATGGCGCACCGGTGGCCGCCAGCAACGGCATCGAGGTGGCCGTCGACCACGATCTGGAGGGCGTCGGCAAGCCGGACCTCCTCGTCGCCTGCATCGGCCTGGAACCGCTGGTCGCAGCGCAATCGGCGCGCCTGCGGGGATGGGTACGTCGCCTGGCCGGTCATGGCTGCCAGGTCGGTGGCATCACCGGCGGCGCCTACCTGCTCGCGGAGGCCGGACTGCTCGACGGGCGTCGCTGTGCAGTGCACTGGGAGTACGCGCAGCACTTCGCGGAGCGCTATCCGCGCAGCCAATTGGTTCCCGACCTGTTCGTGGTCGACCGCGGCGTGTTCACGTGTTCCGGCGGCACGGCCGGGCTCGACCTCATGCTGCATTTCATCCGCCAGCAGCAGGGCGAAGCGCTCGCGCTGGCCGTCGCCGAGCAGTTCATCCATCCGCGGATCCGCGCGCAGGATGACCGTCAGCGCATGGCCCTGTCCACGCGCTACCGCGTGAGCCATCCGCGACTGGCTCGCGTCCTCGAGAGGATGGAAGGTTCGCTGGCACACCCGCCGGACCTGCCTACCCTCGCAGCGGAGGTCGGGGTGACCACCCGGCAGGTCGAGCGCCTGTTCCGCCGCCATCTCGGGATGCCACCCGCCGTGTTCCATCTGCGCCTGCGCCTCGAGCATGCACGCCATCTGCTGCGCGAGACCGACGCCTCCGTCCGCACCGTCGCACTCGACTGCGGTTTCGGCTCAACCTCGCATTTCTGCCACAGTTACCGGCGGCACTTCGGCCGTCGACCCACCGACGAGCGACGCAAGTCGCCGCCGAACAGCAGGGTGTCGGCGAACGGCAATCCAGACCCCGACCACCTTGCCAGACTCCCCCATGAGGAATCCGCATGAAACCCGTCAACGCCTCCCTCCGCGCCGCACTGAAGTTCCTCCTGCTGTCGCTGGGCCTGGCCGTGCCTGCCGTGTCGCTGGCCGGGACCGCCGCCAAGGTGCTGCCGGTCGAGCGCCTGCTGCGCGATGGCTCGCCCGCTGCACCGGTGGACAACGCCGGCTTCGCCCCGGGGTCCGATGCACGGTCAGCTCCCGCCTTCAGTGGCGTGCTGGAACTGGAGGGCGCGATCCTGCAGGCCCGGCCCGCCCTGCGCGCCTCGGTGATCGACGGACGGGATGCCCTGCGTTTCCCTGCGCTCAGCCTCGGCTTCGTCACGCTCGGTGACACGCTCGTCCCACTGGAGCGGGGCGTGATGGTCCGCGAGCAGCGCGTCGTGGGCCGCCCGAGCTATTGGCGGGTCATTCCGCAGTTCGGGCGCATCTGGCAGGAGAAGGCCGACGGCAACTGGTCGCGTGCGGCCTTCCCGCTGATGCTGGTAAACGACACGGAGAACCATGCCCATCAGGGCCTGGCCACCTTCCTCTACCGCGGACGGCAGATCAGCCAGTTGCGCGTGCAGTTCGTCCAGCAGACCGCGCCCTGGCTGCTCAGCCCACATACGGTCCTCTGGGGCACGGTACCGGCGCGCTGGTCCGCGGGCGATTCCGCCGGCGTGACCCTGCGCCGCGAGGAGGCCCGTGCCGAACTGGCCGCGCGCCTGCCGACTCGCCCGCTCGACGAACTGCGGGCACAGTTGCCGCCCGGTACGCTCGACGGTTTCGGGGGTCCGGTGGTGCCGAAGTGGCAGGTCGCCCGCGCCATCTTCAGGGACGGCACGCTGTACCACGAGGCGGAAGCGACGGCGCAGGGTCCCTATCCCTACCCGCTGGAAATGCGCTTCGGCGTGCGCTCCATCACCAAGACGGTGACGGCCGCGTTGTCGCTGCTGCGACTGGCGGAGGTGTACGGCCCCTACGTGCTCGATCTGAAAATCGGCGACTACGTGTCGGGGGCGGACCCGCACTGGAAGAAAGTGCGCTTCATCGACGCCGCCGACATGGCGAGCGCCTACGGCGGTGTGGGTTCGCTGGTGACCCATCCCAACGACAACGGCAGCGGCTATCTCGAGAACGACTACAACGGCTGGTACACCGCACCCTCGGTGGCGGACAAGCTCGAACACATGCGAGCCCACCTGAAGCCCTATCCCTGGGAGCCGGGACGCGTGATGCGCTACCGGGACCATGACTTCTTCATGCTCGGCCTCGCAGTCGACGCGTTCCTCAAGGCGATGCGCGGACCACAGGCGGATGCCTGGACCATGGTCGCCGAAGAGGTACTGCGACCCATCGGCATCTTCCAGGCGCCGCTGGTGCGGACGCGCGAACCCGGCGGGCGCGATGGTCCCGCGTGGTTCAGTGCGGGCTACTATCCGACCGTCGACGACCTCGCGAAGATCGCCCTGCTGTTCCAGGACGGCGGCGCACATGCCGGCAAACAATTGCTGCATCGGCGCCTGACCGCGGCCGTACTGGCTGGCGAAGACGCGCTCGACAAGGAGGCCGACGCCTCCGCCGGGCTGCCGGTGATCCGCGACGGCGAGGTGCCGGCAAAGCTCTACCGCATGGCTTTCCATTTCACGCCGTTTACCGGCTCGGCCTCCGGCAAACGCCACTACCTGCCCACCATGTCCGGCTATGGCGAGAACATCGTCACGCTGTTCCCCGGTCGCGTGGTCTCGATTCTCGCGGCGAAGGTCGGTGAAGTGCCGGCGGGTGAGCAGGCCGAGGTGGGACCGGAAGACATGAGTATCCGCGCCGTCGACCGGATGGCGCCCTTCTGAGGACGATGAACAGGATGACCACGACCACGAGGCGCAGGGATGGGTCCCGGCCACGCCGCCAGAGCGGCGGGGCCCTGCCGCAGTTGCCCTGGACCGACGTCCGCAACCCCTACCCGCCGCTGGAGATGCTCGCGCCCCATCAACTGGAGGCCATCCATCGCGCCACCGTGCGCATTCTCGGCGAGTCCGGTATCGAACTGATGTCGCCGGAAGCCCGCGATGCGCTGCGCCAGTTCGGCGCCGAGGTCGACGAGGCGACCTGCGTGGTGCGCTTCGGTGCCGAGGTGCTGGACCGCGCACTGGCCACCACGCCGCGCGAATTCACGCTGACCCCGCGCAATCCCGCGCACCGGGTGACGCTGGGCGGCAACCACGTGGTGTTCGGTCTCGTCGCCGGCCCGCCGAACGTGCATGACTGCGTCCGCGGTCGGCGCGCGGGCAATCTCGAGGACTACTGCAATTTCATCCGGCTGGCGCAGACCTTCAACGCCATCCACGTGATTGGCAACCAGGTCTGTGCGCCGATGGAACTGCCGGCGAACTCGCGGCATCTCGACACCTATCTCGCCAACCTGACGTACTCCGACCGCAGTTACCACTGCACTGCCATCGGTGCCGGCCGTGCGATCGACGGCATCCGCATGATGGCCATCGCGCGCGGACAAACTCTCGAGGACCTGGTCCGCGAACCCGGTGTCATCACCATCATCTCCGTGAACAGCCCGCGGCGCTTCGACGAGGCGATGGCCGAGGGACTGATGGCGATGGCCCGCCATGGCCAGCCGGTGGTGATCACGCCCTTCACGCTGATGGGCGCGATGGCACCGGTCACCCTCGCCGCCGCGCTGGCGCAGCAGAACGCCGAGGCCCTGTTCGGCGTGGTGCTGGCGCAGGCCATCCGGCCCGGTGCACCGGTGATGTACGGCGCCTTCACTTCCAACGTGGACCTGCGTTCGGGCGCCCCCGCTTTCGGCACGCCCGAAAACGCGAAAGCGAACGTCGCCAGCGGCCAGCTGGCGCGGCGTTATGGACTGCCCTACCGCACCTCGAACGCCAGCGCCTCCAATGTCGCGGATGCGCAGGGTGCCTGGGAAACCCAGATGTCGCTGTGGGGCGCAATCCTCGGCGGTGCGCATCTCGTCTACCACGCCGCCGGCTGGCAGGAGGGCGGACTCACCGCCTCCTACGAGAAGCTGGTGATGGACGTCGAGATGCTGCAACTGATGATCGAGTTCCTGAAGCCGGTGGTCGTCGACGACGAGGAACTCGGGCTCGAGGCCATCGACCGGGTGCCGACGGGCGGCCATTTCTTCGGTGACCCGCATACCCTGGCCCGCTACGAGCACGCCTTCTACCAGCCGCTGCTGGCGGATTGGCAGGCCTACGGCAACTGGCAGCTGGCCGGGAGCAAGGATGCCACGCAGCGTGCCACCGAACTGTGGCAGCGGGCACTGGCCGAATACCGGGAACCGGCGATGCCACCGGACATTCGCGCCGAACTGCAGGCCTATGTCGAGCAGCGCCGCCGCGAGATCGGCGGCGGCGAACCCTAGCAGACCCGAGGAGACACGAGCTTGCAAACCCATGCACGGGTGGTGGTGATCGGTGGTGGCGTGGTGGGCTGTTCGGTGCTCTACCACCTCGCGAAGTTCGGCTGTACGGATGCCGTGCTGCTCGAACGGGACGAACTGACCTCGGGCTCCACCTGGCATGCCGC
>JBJTPC010000005.1:0-4495 GCA_046074905.1 Gammaproteobacteria bacterium | reverse complement strand
GGCGCGACCGGCTGGTCGGCCAGCGAGGTGCTGCCGTGGTTCCGGCTGGCCGAGGACCAGGCCCGCGGGGCCGATGAATGGCATGGCACGGGGGGGCCACTGCATGTCTCCGACGTGGCGGTGCGCGACCCGCTCAGCGACGCGATCATCGCCGCCGCCGAGGCCGCCGGCCTGCCGCGCAATGACGATTTCAACGGCGCCCGGCAACTCGGCGTCGGCTACTTCCAGGCGAACATCCGCGATGGGCGCCGCTGGTCGGCTGCACGCGGCTACTTGCGCGACTGGAAAGCGCCCGGAGTCGGCGTGGGGCGCAGCGTCGAGGTCCTCACGGGCGCGCTGGTTACCCGCGTGCTGTTCGACGACGAGCGGCGTGCCATCGGTGCCGAGTACCGGCGGGATGGCCGGTTGCATGCCGTGCACGTCACCGGCGAGGTCATCGTCGCGGCCGGTGCCTTCCAGTCACCGGCCCTGCTGCAGGCCTCTGGCATCGGCGATGGCGCCCTGCTGCAGTCGCTCGGCGTTCCCGTCATCGCCGATCGACCCGGCGTCGGTGCCAACCTGCACGACCACTTCGGCGTGCCGATGATGTGGCGGCTGCGTCCTGACGCGCCGAGCTTCAACGCGCGTCTCGGCGGCCTCGGCCTCGTCGGCTCGCTGCTGCGTTACCTGACGACTCGCCGCGGCATCATGGCGCTGCCCCTGGCACAGGTGGGCGCTTTCGCCGCGTTGACGCCCGGCACCACGCGGCCCGACGTCCAGTTCCACCTCCTGCCGCTGAGCGGCGACGTGCAGAAGGAAGTGGACAACGTGAAACAGGAGATCGACCGCTTCCCCGGCATGACCATCTGCCCCTGCGCGGTCCGGCCCACCTCGCGCGGCAAGGTGTGGATCACCAGCCCCGACACCGCCGTGGCTCCCGCCATCCACCTCAACTACCTCGACACGGAGGCGGACCGCACCCTGACCCTGGCGTCCCTGCGCTACGCACAGCGCATCGCCGGCGCTGCACCGCTGGCACAGTGGATGGAAGGTCCGAGCAGTCCGGGGCCCGAGGTCCGTTCGGACGAGGAGTTGATGGCTTATGCGCGCCGGGTGGGGCTGACGCTCCACCACCCGGTGGGTACCTGCCGCATGGGCGCCGACGAGGCTGCGGTGGTCGACCCGCAGCTGCGGGTCCGCGGCGTGCGGGGCCTGCGCGTCATCGACGCCTCGGTGATGCCGCAGATCACTTCCGGCAACACCCACGCCCCGACCGTGATGATTGCCGAGCGTGGTGCCGCTTTCATCGGTGCTGGCTGACGCCACGGCGGTGCCCGGCACGGGCGCCGCCGGGTCAGCGCCTCCCATCCTGCCGGGAGCGGCCTCAGGCCGCCCGCAGTCGGTAACGTACCGGCAGGTGCTTGTAGCCCCCCACGAAATTCGAGCGGAAGAACTGCGGCGGTGCCGCCAGTTCCGCGTGTTCCAACCGTGGCAGCAACTGCCGGAAGAAGGTGCGGATTTCCGCCAGCGCCAGTTGTCCCCAGGCAGGTGTGCACGCCCGTGCCGAACCCCAGATGGCGCTCCGGTCGGCGATCGAGCCGCAACTCGTGCGGCGCCTCGAAGACCGCCTCGTCGCGATTCATGGACGGGTACAGGAGGGTCACCGACTCGCCGGCCGCCACCTTCACGCCACCCACCTCGGCATCGTTCACCGCCGTGCGGCAGATGTGCCGGACCGGCGTTACCCAGCGCACGATTTCCTCGGCGCCGTCCTTCAGCAGTTCCGGGTTCGCCGCAGCCCGCGCCGCCTCCGCGGGATGGAGGATGAAGGCGCGCAGGCCACCCGACAGTGCCGCCGCCGTGGTCTCGTGGCCCGCCACGGCGATTTGCAGGTAGTAGGAGATGGCTTCCACTTCGCGCAGGGGCGAACCGCCGATGCGCGCGTTGGCGATCACGCTCGCCAGGTCGTCCGTGGGATTCGCGCGCCGGTCGGCAATCACGCGCAGGAAGTACTGGTAGAAATCCTCCACCACATCCGCGCCGCCGGCATCGGAACGCGCCACATCCGGATCGGACGCAGCCAGCAGTTGCTGCGTGATGCGCAGGATGAACGGCGCATCTTCCAGTGGCAGCCCGAGGATCGAGAGAATCACTTCCAGCGGCAGGCCATGCGCCACTTCCGTGGCGAAATCACACTCGCCCCCCAGGTCCACCATGCGTTGCACCTGCCGGGCCACCACCTGTTCCAGGCGTGCCTGATAGCCGGTCACCCCGGCGCCCAGAAACCAGCGCTGCGTGAGGTTGCGGTATTCGCGGTGCTCCGGTTCGTCCATGTCGTGGACGGTGCGGATGCGGTTGTGCTTGCCGCCGTAGGCAGCTTCCGCGGCCGCCTCGACCGCCTTCGGCGCGAGTGCCAGTCGCGGTCCATTGATGAAGTTGTGGTGGTCGAGCAGTACCGGACGGGCCAGCGCCTGCGTGGCGATGTCCCAATAGGGACGATAGGGCTCGGCATCCACCCAGCAGATGGGCGCCTCCTGACGGAGGCGCGCCATCATGCCGTGCAGTGCCGCTTCGTCCGCCCAGACGGCGGTGTCATTGAGCGGGATGCCCGCCGGCAACAGCGGACGCATGCTCAGCCGCGCTTGCGCGCCATCGTGCGTTCGACGTCGGCCTGCAACTCGTTGCCCGGGTAGAACTGCTTGTAGAAATCGCGGAAAGCCATGATGGGGCCGTCACCCTCGCACAGCAGCGGCCGCTCCATGTGGCGCTGGCGGTCCCACACCACCTTGTCCTGGTCCAGCTGGCGGCAGATGTCGGCGATCAGGGCCTTGGCGACGCCGGCCTGCGGACCCGCGGCGTTGCTCTTCTTCTGCGTGAAGGCGAAACGCAGGTGCACGTGGTCCTTGTCCACCGGCGTCGCGCCGGTGACCAGCAGCGTTTCGCAGATGCCGGTGAACCGGGTCCAGGGCTGGCCCGGACCGACCACGCCGTAGCTGATGGTGCCGTCCACCTGGCCACGGGGCGTGTCCAGCTTGGCGTTCACCTTGGCGCTGCGGCAGTGACCCTTCATGGTCACTTCCCAGTCGGGATAATTGCTGGTGCCGTGGATGTACAGGAAGTGCGCCACGTCCACCCCGTTCTCGGCGATGGTCTGCAGCGGGCAGTACACGTTCCACTCGTGGCGTTCGTAGTCCGTCCATTCGGGATCGCTGGTCTCCGGAAACGGCTCGACCTCCCACAGCGGCGCGACACCCTCCGGGTGGTACCAGGCCCACACGAAGCGGTTGGCCTCGGCGGTGGGATAGCCCTTCACGCAGCCACGCTTCGCCTGGGGCGGCACCACCTTCGAGTACGGGATCTCGGGCACCTGGCCCTCGCCGTTGTAACGCCAGGAATGGAACGGGCACTCGAGATGGTTGCCCTTCACGCGACCGCCGTAACCCATGTGCGCGCCGAGATGCGCGCAATAGGCATCGAGCACGCGGGCCTGGCCATCCTCGCCACGCCAGGCCACGAGATCGCGCCCGAAGTAGTGCAACGGCTTCACCTGGCCAACGGCCAGCTCGTCGGAGTAGCACATGGCGAACCAGCCATAGGGCATCGGCAGGTCGATGCTGCGCTCGGTGGCGGAAGCGCGATTCGGCAAGGGTGCCGTGCGCCATTGCACCAGCGCTTCGCCCTTCAGGCTCTCGAGGAATTCGCGGGTGGCGACCGGGTCCTGTCGCTTGATCTCGTTGCTGCTCATCGGGTGACTCCTTGCGCTGTGCTCTGCGGGCACTGTGCCGTCGTGCCTCGGGTGTGTCTGTCCGTGGTTCTGCGTAGCGTCCTGTCCGGGTGCGGCGGGACGACTACGCGCCGATGCCGAACACGCGGCGTGCGTTGCCGCCGAGGAACTTCGGCCATACCTCGTCCTTGAACGGCACGTGCTCGAGATCGCCGAAGATGCGCTCCAGCGACAAGCCCATCGGGTAGTAGCCGGCGTACATGATCTTGTCGGCGCCCCGGGTGTTGGCGTACTTGATGATGGCCTCGGGATAGTGGCGCGGCGCGAAGGCACTGGTGCTGTAGTACAGGTTCGGGTACTTGAGCATCAGCTTGACGGCGAGGTCTTCCCAGGGCTCGCAGCCGTGGCGCATCACGAACTTCAGTTCCGGGAAGAACCAGCATACCTCGTCCACATGTTCCATCTTCTGCGCGAAGAACGGCACGCGTGGCCCGGGGATACCGACATTGATGCAGATGGGGATGCCGAGATCCGTGCACACCGCGTACAGCAGGTACATCTTCTTGTCGTTGATCGGCACCTGCGGATTCGCGCCGCAGGGGAACACGCTGACGGCACTGATGCCGAAGTCGCGGTGCAGCCGGCGGATGTTGCGCACCTCGTCCATGCCGAGGTTCGGGTTGGCCGGGTAGTCGAAGATGAAGCGGTCGGGGAACTGGCGCTTGGCCGACTCCGCCGCCTGCGAACCCTCGAAGTAGCCCACCATGGCCACGTCGATGCCGAAGCGGTCCA
>JBJTPC010000004.1:0-2387 GCA_046074905.1 Gammaproteobacteria bacterium | reverse complement strand
CGACGTGGTCACCACCACCACCCACAAGACCTTGCGCGGTCCCCGCGGTGGCCTGATCCTCTCCAGCAAGGGCGAGGAGATCACCAAGAAGCTGAATTCGCTGGTATTCCCCGGTACGCAGGGTGGGCCTCTCATGCACGTCATCGCCGGCAAGGCGGTGGCTTTCCTCGAGGCCCTCCAGCCCGAGTTCAAGACCTACCAGCAGCAGGTGCTGGACAACGCGCGGGCGATGGCCAAGGCCCTGCAGGATCGCGGCTACGGCATCGTCACCGGCGGCACGGACAACCACCTGTTCCTGCTCGACCTCTCGCCCAAGGGCGTCACCGGCAAGGACGCGGACGCGGCGCTGGGTCGTGCCAACATCACGGTGAACAAGAACGCGGTCCCGAACGATCCCCGTCCGCCGATGGTCACCTCGGGCATTCGCATCGGGACGCCGGCCATCACGACCCGCGGCTTCGGCATCGCCGAATCGCTGCAGGTGGCGACCTGGATTGCCGACGTGGTCGACTCGCTGGCCACGCACGGTGCCGACGGCGACCCGACCGTCATCGCGCGCGTGAAGGCGGAAGTGGTGGAGCTCTGCGACCGCTACCCCGTCTACGCCCGGTGACGGGCAAGTAAGGACGCATGCACTGCCCGTTCTGCAATCACGAGGAGACGAAGGTCACCGACTCGCGCCTGGCAGGCGAAGGCCACCAGGTGCGTCGGCGTCGCGAGTGCCTGCAGTGCGGTGAGCGTTTCACCACCTTCGAGACCGCCGAACTGGTGCTGCCGCAGGTGGTGAAGAAGGATGGCAGCCGCGTGCCCTTCGACGAGCAGAAATTGCGTGGCGGCATGGTGAAGAGCCTGCAGAAGCGTCCGGTCGGTCCCGATGCCGTCGATGCCGCCGTCGAGCACATCACGCACCGCCTGCGCAGCCTCGGCGAACGGGAAGTCCCGGCGCGACTCGTGGGCGAGTTCGTGATGGACGAGCTCCGCCATCTCGACGAGGTTGCCTACGTGCGCTTCGCTTCCATCTATCGCAGCTTCCAGGACGTGGAAGCGTTTCGCGACGAGATCGAGCGCCTGCGCGTCCGCAGCGGTGCGGATGCCGTCACCGGTCAGTTGCCGCTCATCTCGCCGGGCAGCCGTAAATGAACACACCCTTGCGTCCCGGGCACCGCCCCGAGGATGCCCACTTCATGGACGAGGCCTTGACCCTCGCGGCGCAGGGTCGTTGCTCGACGGCACCCAACCCCCGCGTCGGCTGCGTCCTGGTACGCGAGGGGCAGGTGGTGGGACGCGGGTTCCACGCCCGCGCCGGCGAGCCGCATGCGGAAGTGTTCGCGTTGCGCGAAGCGGGCGCCCTGGCGCGGGGCGCCACCGCCTACGTGACACTCGAGCCCTGCAGCCATCACGGACGGACGCCGCCCTGCGCGGATGCCCTGGTGGCTGCCGGCGTGGCCCGCGTGGTCTACGCGGTCGGCGACCCGGACCCGCGTGTGGACGGTCGTGGTGCCGCCAGATTGCGTGCCGCCGGCATCGAAGTGGCGCAGGGGGTGGGGGAGCTCGAGGGAAGAGCGCTCATTCCCGGGTTCCTGCGTCGTGTGGGGGGAGGGCTGCCCTGGGTGCGCGCCAAGATGGCGGCGAGTCTCGACGGCCGCACCGCACTGGCCGATGGCCGCTCGCAATGGATTACCGGTGAGGCGGCGCGAGCGGACGTGCAGCGCCTGCGCGCCGAGGCCTGCGTGGTGGTCACGGGCATGGGCACCGTACTTGCGGATGATCCCGCCTTGACCGTGCGCGCACCTGCATGGCGTGAAGCCCTGCGTGGCCGTGAGGTGGCGCGCGCGGTGGTGGACTTCCACGGGCGTTTGCCGGCCGGGGCCCAACTGCGCGACGGTGTGGCCCCGCTTTGGTGGCTGGTGGGCGCAGACGTCGCCAACACGCTGGCCGGCGTCGGCGCCGATTCGGGTACCGCCGTGCTGCCGGTGACCATCGCCGACCGTGCGCCGGCCACGGTGCTGGGTGCGCTCGCCGCCCGCGGCGTGAACGATGTGCTGCTGGAGGCCGGCCCGACGCTGACGGGCGCCTGGCTGGCGGCGGGCGTGGTCGACGAGTTGGTCGTGTACTACGCGCCCCGCCTGCTGGGTGCCGCAGCGCGACCGCTCGCACTGCTGCCCCCTGCGACGCTTGCATCCTCGGCGGCGGACCCGTCCCCGACGGACCCGCTCGATCCCCATCCCCCCTGGGTCCTGCACGAGGCTGGCGCCGTCGGCACGGACCTGCGCGTCGTCTGGCGACGCGCCTGAAGGAGCTCGAAGATGTTCACCGGAATCGTCCAGGCCGTCGGTCGCGTCGTTGCTCTCACTCCGCAGGGGGGCGACGTGGAACTGGTCGTCGAC
>JBJTPC010000003.1:0-9407 GCA_046074905.1 Gammaproteobacteria bacterium | reverse complement strand
CCTACTGGTACGACAACCTCTACACCTCGGGCTACTTCGCCGGGCTGTTCCTCAACAACGCCGGCGGCCGCCCGAATCCTGCCCACAGCTTCGTCAACAACGACGCCTACTCGAAGCAGAGCCACGAGCTGCGCATCAGCTCCGACCAGGAGCGTCCGCTCCGCGGCATGCTGGGCTTCTTCTACCAGAAGCAGAAGCACGACTTCGAGCAGCCCTTCGGCAACATCGCCGGCCTCGCCGACTCGATGCTGATGAACCGCGACGAGCCCAACGGGGAGAAGTTCCCGGGGGTGGTCTACCTCAACAGCCTCGACCGCGAGGACACCGACAAGGCCGTGTTCGGCCAGCTGGCCTACGACATCACCGACAACCTCGAGTTGACGGTGGGCGCGCGCTTCTTCGAGCCGGAAGTCACGGTGAAGGGCTTCTTCGGGTTCGGTCTCGGTTTCGGGCCGTCCAGTGCGCCGACCGGCGCCGCGGAACCCGGCAACCCGGCCAACGGCGGCTCGGGTGCGTTCTCGCCGATGGGCCAGGGCTGGTCGCGCAACGGCGAGTGGCGCTGCAAGTCGCAGGCGGCCTACAAGGATGCACCCTGCCAGAACGTCGACAAGGGCGTGAAGGAAAGCGAGCACATCAGCCGCGTCAACCTGCGCTGGAAGGTCAACGACGACATCATGACCTACCTCACCTGGTCCGAGGGCTACCGTCCGGGCGGCATCAACCGCAATCCCTTCGCCGGCGACTACGTCTCGGACTTCCTCACCAACATCGAGCTCGGCTGGAAGACCTCCTGGCTCGACAACCGCCTGCAGATCAACGGTGCCCTGTTCTCGCAGAAGTGGGATGACTTCCAGATCTCCTTCCAGGGCGCCAACGGCATCACCCAGGTGGCGAATGGTCCGTCGGCCACCGTGAACGGCCTCGAGCTGCAGGTGCAGTGGTTGCCGATCGACGACCTGCTGGTCACGGCGAGCACCGCGTTCTACGATTCCGAGCTGAAGGACGACTACGTCAACTTCGACGCCGCGGGCAACATCACCGCCGTCAACGCGCCCAAGGGGACGCGCCTGCCGATCACCCCCAAGTTCAAGGGGAACGTGGTCGCACGGTACGGCTTCAAGGTCGGCGAGTTCGATGCCCATCTGCAAGGCTCGCTGGCCTACGCCGGCAAGGCCGCCTCGCGTCTGGACATCAGCGACAACGAGATCATCGGCGACATCGAGGCCAACACCACCGTCGACCTGAGTGCGGGCATCGCCCGTGACAGTTACACGGTGGAGCTGTTCCTGCAGAACCTCACGGACGAGGACTCGGCGCTGTACAAGACCGCGCAGTGCGCCGACTCCGTGTGCGGTGTCCAGCCGTATGGCGTGCGGCAGCAACCGCGCACCATCGGCGTCAAGTTCACGCAGAAGTTCTGAGGTCGACCAGGACCGGTCCGACCGGAGGGTCGGGCTGGTTCAGGACGCGGGGGCAGGACCCCGCGTCGCTCCGGAGCCCGCGAGGGTTCCGGCGGGAACGCCGGCAGCGATGCCGGCGTTCTGTCGTTCGGCGATCGGCGGATGGCCGAACAGCTGCCGATAGCACTTGGAGAAATGCGGCGGTGACTGGAAGCCGCAGGCGGTGCTCACCGCCATGATCGGCATCGCGGTCTGCAACAGCAGTTCGCGCGCCCGCTTCAGGCGCATTTCCAGGTAATAGCGTTTCGGCACCATGTTCACATGGCGCTTGAACAGGCGCTCGATCTGCCGTCGCGAGATGCCCGAGCGCTCCGCCACCTCCTCGAGGGAGAGCGGATTCTCGATGTTCTGTTCCATCAATTCCGCCACCGCCAGCAGGCCCTGATGGGCGACGCCGACTTGCGCCCGCAAGGGGACGTATTGCCGGTCGTTGCCGTCGCGGATGCGGTCGACGATGAACTGTTCGCTGACCAGGCGGGCCAGGCGGGCGCCCAGCTTGCCCTCGATGAGGTGCAGCATCAGCTCCAACGGCGCCACGCCACCGCTGCACGTGTAGCGGTTGCGGTCGATGGTGTAGAGCTGGTCGGAAAGCAGTACCCGCGGGAACTGCTCGCGCAGGGCGGGAAGGTTTTCCCAGTGGATGGTGGCCTTGTAGCGGTCCAGCAGGCCCGCCTGGGCCAGCGCATAGCCGCCGGTGCAAAGAGCCCCCAGCGAGACGCGGGCCTCGGCCAGCCGCTTCAGGGCCGTCACCAGTTTCGGGGTCACGGCCTCGCGGACATTGATGCCCCCGCAGGCGAACACGAGGTCGCCGGCCTGCGGCAGGGGAAGCGGTACCGTCGGCGACAGTTGCAGCCCGCAGGAGGAAGTGGCTGGCTCGCCATCCAGCGTGGCGATGACCCATTCATAGACGGGGGAGCCCTGCAGCCGGTTCGCCATGCGCAACGGCTCCAGCGCATTGGTGAGGGCGATCATCGAGTAGTTGGGCAACGTCAGGAAGACGAAGCGGCTCTTCGGCACCGGTTCGGCGTTTTTCACGGCGGGCATCCTGCGATTTTCCGCAGTATAACCACGGATGGCGCATTCCGGTCAGGTATTGTCGCAAACAGAAGCATTCCCTGCCGCCGCCTCGTTAAACTGTTCGGCGGTCCGGAACAGCCCCCAGCGGCGGAGATCTTTCCATGAAGAGCCATTACCGAGTCGTCGTCATCGGCGGAGGCGCCGTCGGCGTCAGCACCCTCTACCACCTCGCCAAGAAGGGCTGGTCGGATGTCGTGCTCCTCGAACGCACCGAGCTGACCGCCGGCTCCACCTGGCACGCCGCCGGCCTGCTGCCGCTGTTCAACATGAGCTACACCGTGGGCCAGCTCCACAAGTACTCCGTGGACCTGTACAAGTCGCTGCCGGCGGAGACCGGCCAGGACGTCAGTTTCCACGTGACCGGCAACCTGCGCCTCGCCACCAACCGCGACCGCATGGACGAGTACCTGAAGTACTGCGGTACCGCCAACACCATCGGCGTGCCTTTCCATGTCATCACCGCCGAGGAAGTGAAGAGCCTCTGGCCGCTGGTCGAGCTGGGCAACGGCGGCGACACCGCCAACATCGTCGGCGCGCTCTATCACCCGGACGATGGCCATATCGCGCCGGCGGACTTGACCATGGCCCTCCGCAAGGGCGCGCGCATGCGCGGTGCCGAGATCTACGAGCAGACGGAGGTCTCGTCGGCCGTCCAGCTGCCCTCCGGCGAGTGGAAGCTCACCACCAACCGCGGCGAGGTCACCTGCGAGCACGTCGTCTGTGCCACCGGCAACTACGCCCGCCAGACCGGCAAGATGTTCGGCATCAACGTGCCGGCCATTCCCGTCGAGCACCAGTACATCGTTTACGACGAATCGCCCGAGCTCGTGGAATACCGCAAGAACGGCGGCAAGGAGCTCGCGGTGCTGCGCGAGTCCGACCAGTCCTACTACCTGCGCGAGGAGCGCGGTGGCTGGATCCTCGGTCCCTACGAGGCGGGTGCCCCGGCGCGGTTCGCGGATGGCGTGCCCGACTGGTTCGGCAAGAGCCTGTTCGACGGCGAGATCGAACGCCTCATCCCGCACATCGAGGCGGCCCAGCGCCGTGTGCCGGCGCTCGAGCACTGCGGCATCAAGACGATCGTCAATGGCCCCATTTCCTACACTCCGGACGGCAGCCCGCTCATCGGTCCCGCCTGGGGCAAGCGCGGTCTGTGGCTGAACGAGGGTCACAGCTTCGGCATCACCGCCGCCGGTGGTTCGGGTTGGCAGCTGGCGGAGTGGATCACCGAGAGCGAGCCGGGTATCGACATGCTCGCCGTCGATCCGCGTCGCTTCGGCCCCTACACCAGCAAGCGCTACGTGGTCGCCAAGAACGAGGAAACCTACCGCAACGTCTTCACTGTCCACTATCCGGACGAGGAGCGCCCCGACGCGCGCCCCGCGAAGACCAGCCCCGTCTATGACAAGCTGAAGGCGATGGGTGCGGTGTTCGGCCAGCGCTACGGTTGGGAGCGCGCCCAGTGGTTTGCGCCCCCGGGTGTCGAGCCGAAGGACGTGTACAGCTTCCGTCGCAGCAACTACTTCGAGCACGTCGGCAACGAGTGCCGCAACCTGCGCGAGAAGGTGGGCGTCATCGACCTCACCCCGTTCAGCAAGTGGGAGATCACCGGCCCCGGTGCGGAGGCCTGGCTCGACAGCCTGGTCGCCAACAAGGTACCGGTGAAGACCGGCCGCGTGGCGCTGTGTCATGCCCTCACCAAGCGCGGCGGCATCCGCTCCGAGTTCACCATCACCAAGCTCGGCGAAGGCAACTACTATGTGGTCAGCGCCGGCGCCGCAGAGCGCTACGACCACGACCTGCTGCAGAAGGCCCTGCCGCAGGACGGCTCGGTGCAACTGCGCAACATCACGCACTCGCGCGGCTGCTTCGTCATCGCCGGCCCGCGCTCGCGCGACCTGCTGGCCAAGCTGATCGACGAGCCGCTCGACAATGCCAACTTCCCCTGGCTCACCGGCAAGACGCTCGAGGTCGGCCTGGCGACGGACGTGCACGTGCTGCGCGTCAATTTCGTCGGTTCGCTGGGCTGGGAGCTGCATTTCCCGATCGAGTACGCACATCACCTGTTCGATGCGGTGTTTGCGGCAGGTGCCGAGTACGGCGTGAAAATGGCCGGCATGCGCGCCATGGAGTCGCTGCGCCTCGAGAAGAGCTATCGGATGTGGGGCTCGGACCTCACCCGCGACTACACGCCGTTCGAGGCCGGCCTCACCCGCATGGTCCGCATGGACAAGGGCGAATTCAACGGTCGCGCCGCGCTGGCCGCCCAGCTCGAGAAGGGCGTGCCGCACGCCTTCATCACCGTCGAGGTGCATGACGTGGTCGATGCCGACCCGCTCGGCAACGAGCCGCTGTTCAATGCCGACGGCAAGCTGGTGGGCCGCCTGACCGCAGGCTACTACGGCCACTGCCTGCGCAAGAGTCTCGGCCTCGGCTACGTCGATCCCGCCCATGCGGCGGTCGGCACGGAGCTGTTCGTCGAGTGCCTCGGCGAGCGCAAGCGTGCCACCGTGCTCGTCGACTCGCCGTACGACCCCCAGAACACGGAGCTGCGTTCCTGATGCGGAAGTTCAATGCCTGGACCCTGCTCAAGGAGGCTTTCGGCGGCCAGCAAGGCTGGCAGCCGCAGTGGCGTCGTGCCGCCCCCAAGGCGGAATACGACGCGGTCATCGTCGGTGGTGGTGGCCACGGTCTCGGGGCAGCCTACTACCTGGCGGCAGAGCACGGGCTGACCAACATCGCGGTGGTGGAGAAGGGCTGGATCGGTGGCGGCAATACGGGCCGCAACACCACCATCATCCGCTCGAACTACCTCTTCAACGAGTCGGCCCAGCTTTACGACCACTCCGTGAAGCTGTGGGAGACGCTCTCCCAGGTGCTGAACTACAACGTGATGTTCTCGCCGAGCGGCGTGATGATGCTGGCCCACACCGTGCATGACGTGCAGGTGTTCAAGCGCCATATCCATGCCAACCGCGCCAACGGCGTCGACAACGAATGGCTGACCCCGGAGGAAGCCAAGGCCTATTGTCCACCGCTCAACATCGGCAGCGATATCCGCTATCCGGTGATGGGAGCCGCCCTGCAGCGACGTGGTGGCACCGCGCGCCACGATGCCGTGGCCTGGGGCTATGCCCGTGCCGCCGATGCGCTCGGCGTCGACATCATCGAGAACTGCGAAGTCACCGGCATTCGCCGTGATGCGAGCGGTGCCGTCGAGGGCCTCGACACCACGCGCGGCGCCATTCGCACGCGCAAGGTCGGCGTCTCCGCGGCAGGCCACAGCAGCGTCGTGCTCGGCATGGCCGGCGTGAGGTTGCCGCTGGAGAGCTTTCCGCTGCAGGCGCTGGTCTCCGAGCCGGTGAAGCCCGCTTTCCCCTGCGTGGTGATGTCGAATTCCATTCACGCCTACATCAGCCAGTCCGACAAGGGCGAACTGGTGATCGGCGCCAGTTCCGACAGTTACAACAGCTATACCCAGCGCGGGTCGATGCACATCAACGCCCACACGCTGGCTGCCATCTGCGAGCTGTTCCCGGCCTTCCGCCGCATGCGCATGCTGCGGAACTGGGGCGGAATCGTCGATGTGACGCCGGACCGTTCACCCATCATCGCCAAGACGCCCGTCAAGGGTCTTTACGTGAACTGCGGCTGGGGCACCGGCGGATTCAAGGCCACGCCGGGCTCGGCGCACGTGTTCGCGCACACCATCGCGAACGACGAGCCGCATCCGATCAATGCCCCGTTCACCATCGAGCGGTTCCGCGACGGCTTGCTCATCGACGAAGCGGCCGCGGCGGCCGTGGCGCACTGAGGCCCCTCGCCATGCTCCTCATCGATTGTCCCTATTGCGGTCCGCGCCCGGAACTGGAGTTCCGGCATGGCGGCCAGGCCCATATCGCCCGTCCCGTCGATCCGTCGACCTACGATGCGGACGACTGGGGTGCCTATCTTTATCTCCGCGAGAACCCGAAGGGTCTTCATGCCGAGCGTTGGCGCCATGTGCATGGTTGCGGCCGTTTCTTCAATGCGCTGCGTGACACCACGACGGATTTCTTCGTGACCACGTACAAGGGCGGTGAGCCCCGGCCGCCCCTGCCCGGTAGCACCGGAGGTGCGCGATGAACGCCCCGCAGCAGACCCAGACCTGTCGCCTGCCGAGCGGTGGTCGCATCGATCGCAGCCGCGAGTTGCGCTTCACTTTTGACGGGAAGGCCTACACCGGCCATGCCGGCGACACGCTCGCCTCAGCGCTGCTGGCGAATGGTGTCCACCTCATGGGCCGGTCGTTCAAGTATCACCGGCCGCGCGGTGTGCTCGCCGCCGGCGTCGAGGAGCCCAATGCGCTGGTGGCCGTGGTGCGTGACAGCGCCCGCCGCACGCCGAACTTGCGGGCAACCCAGGTGGAGCTCTACGAGGGGCTGGTCGCCGAGAGCCAGAACCGCTGGCCGTCGCTGCAGTTCGACGCAGGCGCCATCAACGATGTCCTGTCGCCGTTGTTCCCGGCGGGCTTCTACTACAAGACGTTCATGTGGCCCCGCAAGGCCTGGCACCAGGTCTTCGAGCCGGTCATCCGGCAGGCCGCCGGGCTGGGCGAGCCGCCTACCGAGCCGGATCCGGATCGCTATGCGCAGCGCTTTGCCCATTGCGACGTGTTGGTCGTCGGTGCGGGTCCCGCCGGGCTGGCTGCAGCCCTGGCCGCGTCGGCGAGTGGGGCGCGCGTGGTGCTCTGCGACGAACAACCGGAGTTCGGCGGCTCGCTGCTCGACGAGCCGCAAGCCCGCATCAATGGCCAGCCGGCGGCCGAATGGATTGCCGCCAGCGTGGCCACCCTGCGGGCACGCGCCCACGTGACGCTGCTGCCGCGGACCACCTGTTTCGGCTACTTCGCCCACAACATGTTGTCGCTCAACGAGCGTCTCACCGAGCACCTCGCCCAACCGGTGCCCGGGACCCCCCGCGAGCGCCTGTGGCAGGTCCGTGCGCAGGAGGTCGTGCTGGCCACCGGTGCCCTCGAGCGGCCGCTGGTGTTTCCGGGCAACGACCGACCGGGCGTGATGCTGGCGTCGGCGGCCCGTACCTACCTCCATCGCCAGGGCGTGAAGGTCGGTTCGCGCGTGGTGGTGGTAGCCGGCTGCGACGCTGCCTATGCCACGGCGCTGGACTTGCAGGCCGCTGGCGTCAAGGTTGCGCGGATCGCCGATACCCGCGAAGCACCCGGCGAGGCGGTCCTGGCAGCGGCAACCGCCGCCGGGCTCCCCGTCAGTACCGCAGTCACCGTCCTCGGGACCACCGGCTGGCTGCGGGTCACCGGCGTCACCCTGGCCCACCTGGCTGCCGACGGCACCGTGCAGGACCGCGAAACGCTCGACTGCGATGCCTTGCTGATGTCCGGTGGTTACACGCCGACTGTCCACCTCTTCTCGCAATCCCGCGGCAAGTTGCGCTTCGACGAGGCGCAGGGCGTCTTCGTTCCCGGCGCCTCGGCCGAGCGCGAGCGTTCCGCCGGCGCGAGCCGGGGTACGGATGGCCTGCGCGCCACGCTCGAGGAAGGAGCGCAGGCCGGCGCGGGTGCTGCCGAGGCGGCTGGCCTGCGCGGCGAAGCTGCCGGCTACGAGGTGACCTGTCCGTTCGAGGGCTCGATGACCGGGCGTCCGGGCGTGCTGCCGCAGCCCGGTGCGACGCCGCCGGCCAAGGCTTTCGTCGACTTCCAGAATGACGTGACTTCGAAGGACCTTGCGCTCGCCATGCGCGAGGGCTTCGAGTCGGTCGAGCACATCAAGCGCTACACCACGAATGGCATGGCCACGGACCAGGGCAAGACCTCCAACATGAACTCGCTCGGGTTCGTGGCGGAGACCAAGGACGTATCGCTGCCGAAAGCGGGCCTCACGACCTTCCGCATGCCCTACACGCCCGTCACCTTCGGCATTTTTGCCGGCTACGACCGTGGTGACCTGTTCGATCCGGTCCGCCCGACCCCCACGCACGCCTGGGCAGTGGCGAACGGGGCGGTGTTCGAGGACGTCGGCCTGTGGAAGCGTGCGCGCTTTTTCCCGCGAGGCAGCGAGGACATGCATGCCGCGGTGGACCGCGAATGTCTCGCGGTCCGTGGTGGCGTGGGCCTGTTCGACGCCTCGACGCTCGGCAAGATCGAGGTGGTGGGCCGTGATGCGGCCACCTTCCTCAATCGCCTGTACGTGAACAACTTCAACACGCTCGCGGTGGGCAAGTGCCGCTACGGCATCCTGACCCGCGACGATGGATTCGTCTATGACGACGGCGTGATTGCGCGTCTCGCCGAAGACCGCTTCCATGTCACCACCACCACGGGTGGCGCGCCGCGCGTGCTGCACATGATGGAAGACTACCTGCAGACGGAGTGGAGCGACCTCAAGGTCTGGCTCACCTCCACCACGGAGCAGTGGTCCGTCATCGCGGTGCAAGGCCCGAAGGCCCGCGAGGTGATTGCGCCGCTCGTGAACGGGCTGGACATTGCCAATGCGGCCTTGCCGCACATGAGCCTGGTGCACGGGCAGCTCGGCGACATCCCGATGATGTTGATGCGCGTCAGCTTCACCGGCGAGCTGGGCTACGAGATCAACGTGCCGGCCGGCCATGGCCAGCGGGCATGGGAAATGGTGTGGGCTGCGGGTCAGGCCCACGGCATCACGCCGTACGGCACGGAGACAATGCACGTGCTGCGCGCCGAAAAGGGCTACGTGATCGTCGGCCAGTAGACGGACGGCACGGTCACGCCGGACGATGCGGGTCTGGGTTGGGCCATCGCGAAATCGAAGCCTGATTTCGTGGGCAAGCGTTCGCTGGCGCGCCCGGCCCTGTCCGCACCCGGCCGCAAGCCGACCAGCT
>JBJTPC010000002.1:0-3064 GCA_046074905.1 Gammaproteobacteria bacterium | reverse complement strand
GCGGCGATGCTGGACGATACCGACCAGGGAGCCAAGCTCTGATGTCCCCATTGATTGATTATCCCTTGCGCGATGGCGGAGCTTGTCCGTTACCGCTGCAAGTTGCCCCGCTTGCCGGCCTCGAGTACACCCCGGCAGTGGCGCAGCGCACTGCGGGTCTTTACGACCTGGTGCGTCATGTGATCCCGGCCTTGGAGTGGCCGGCCATCGCACCACTCGTCGATGATATCCAGCGGCTGAAGCGCGAGCGGAATGCCGTGGTGCTGGCGCACAACTACATGACCTCCGACATCTACTTCTGTGTCGGCGACTTCCGGGGTGACTCCCTGCAATTGGCGCGCGAGGCGGCCAACACCACCGCGGACGTCATTGTCCAGGCCGGCGTGCACTTCATGGCCGAGACGTCGAAAATCCTCTCGCCGCGAAAAACCGTGCTGCTGCCCAGTCGCGAGGCAGGCTGCTCGCTGGCGGCCTCCATCACGGGCGTGGATGTACGGCTGATGCGCGAGCGCTATCCGGGCGTTCCAGTGGTCACCTATGTCAACACCAGTGCGGAAGTGAAGGCGGAGAGCGATGTCACCTGCACGTCGTCGAACGCCGTCCAGGTGGTGGAGTGGGCGGCACGCGAGTGGGGCAGCGATACCGTCATCTGCATCCCGGACCGTTATCTTGCCCAGAATGTCGCCGCCAACACGCGTCATCGCATCATCACGTGGGCAGGTCGCTGCGAGGTGCATGAGCGCTTCACGCCCGCGGACGTCGCGACGCTGCGCCAGAGTTATCCCGGCGTGGTGGTCCTCGCGCATCCCGAGTGCCCGGCAGGCGTCGTGGCGGCAGCGGATTTCGCGGGGTCGACAGCCGCCCTGGCGCACTATGTCGAGTCCCGGCAGCCGCCCCGGGTGGTGCTGCTGACGGAGTGCTCGATGTCGGACAACGTCGCGGCGGCGGCACCGGCCACCGAGTTCATCCGTCCCTGCAATCTCTGCCCTCACATGAAGTCGATCACGCTGGCGGCCATCCATCGTGCGCTGCTGCTCAACGAGGAACGAATCGAGGTGCCGGAGGCGGTCCGTCGCCGTGCGCGGCAAGCCATTGATCGCATGCTGGCGTTGCCACTCGAGAAGCGGGTCACGGATTTCCGACCGGGTCTGGCACCGGCCGACGTCACGGTATTCAACCCGCATGGCTGAGCACTCCAGCGAGCTGCTGCTGCGCGAATCGGATGATCCACGCCTCGAAGCGCCGATCGTGGTGGTGGGTGCGGGCCTGGCCGGACTGATGACTGCCTTGCACCTGGCACCGCGACCGGTATGTCTGATTTCCCCGACGGTGCTTGGAGCGGGCGCCTCCAGTGCCTGGGCACAGGGCGGAGTGGCAGCCGCGCTTGGTCAGGACGACGCCCCGGAGACCCATGCGGCCGATACGGTGGCTGCCGGCAGCGGACTCGTGGTCGAGGACATCGCCCTGCAAGTGGCGAGGGAGGGACCCGATGCCGTGCGCGATCTGCTGCTGCGCGGCGTCCCGTTCGACCGCGAGGCGTCGGGCGCTTTCGCGCTCTCGCTGGAGGCGGCCCACGGCAAGCCACGGGTGGCGCGCGTCAAGGGTGACCTCGCCGGTCGCGCCATCATGGAAGTGCTGGTGCGGGCCGTTCGCGAGGCAGGGCATATCGAGTGTCATGAAGGCTGGTCGCTCGCGGCACTGCGGTCCTCGCCCGGATCCCGCACTGCACGGGCGGTCATCGATGGCGTGCTCTGCCGTGGTCTCGAAGGAATCCGCGAGTTCCGCGGCGCAGCCGTGGTAATGGCGACAGGCGGCGTTGGTGGGCTCTACGCGACCACCACCAACCCGGATGAAGCGCAGGGCATCGCACTGGCGGCGGCTTGGCAGGCCGGCGCGCGCCTGCGCGATCTCGAGTTCGTGCAGTTTCATCCGACGGCCATCGACCTGAAGCAGCGGCCCGCACCCCTCGCGACGGAGGCGCTGCGGAGACACGGTGCCGTACTGGTGAACACGGATGGCCGGGCATTCATGGAGCGCTATCACCCGGCCGGAGATCTTGCGCCGCGGGACGTGGTGGCACGCGCCATCCATCTGGAGCGGCAGGCGGGTCGCGGAGCCGCGCTCGATGCGGTCGATGCGATTGGCGACGGATTTCCGCTGGAGTTTCCGACCGTGTTCGCGGCCTGCCAGTCGGCGGGACTGGACCCGCGTCGACAGCCGATCCCGGTGGCGCCGGCGGCGCACTATCACATGGGAGGCATAGAGACCGACGCAGTCGGGCGCACCTCGCTGCCCGGCCTGTATGCGGTGGGGGAGTGTGCCTCGACCGGACTGCACGGCGCCAATCGACTGGCGAGCAATTCCCTGCTGGAGGCATTGGTGTTCGCCCGGCGCGCCGCCGCAGATCTCCGCAGGCCGTCGCCTCCCTCCCCGAAGGACAGCATCCTTCCGGCCAGTCTCCCGCCGGTCTTGCCGGTGCAGGCGCTGCAGGAGATCCGCACCGGGATGGACCGTCATATGGGCTTGGTGCGCGAGGCGAGGGGCCTGCAGGAGTTCCTCGAGCGGCTCGCGGTGCTCGAGGCGCGCTTCGGGATGGCCGCACCCCTGACCGTGGCGCGATTGATGACCGAGGCGGCTCTCGCGCGACAGGAGAGTCGCGGTGCCCATTTTCGCAGTGATTTCCAGGCTCACGCTGCCGTGGCGCGGCACTCGCTTACCGTGCGCGCCCGGCCAGCCTGAGCATCCTCCGGGGATTCAGCATGATTCTTCCCGATCTGTGACTCGAGCCTGTCGTGAGGGCCGCACTGCTCGAGGATCTCGGCCGCGGCGGTGATGCCACGGCGGCACTGATGCGCGCGGACGAACCGCTGGTGGCGGAGTTCGTGGCGCGGGAGGCGGGCGTGGTGGCGGGGCTTGCGCTTGCGGCGATGGCCTGCCGCCTCGTGGACGCAGAGGTCCGTTTCACCGCGATGGCGTCGGAGGGCGAGGGGTTTGCTGCGGGCGCCGTCCTGGCCCGGGTGCAGGGGGCGGCCGCCAGCGTGCTCACGGCCGAGCGGACCGCATT
>JBJTPC010000001.1:0-2220 GCA_046074905.1 Gammaproteobacteria bacterium | reverse complement strand
GGCCGTGCAGGGCATGGCCGAACTCGTGGAACAGCGTGGTGACTTCCTGGTGCGTGAGCAGCGCGGGCCGCTCGCCGACGGGTGGCGAGAAGTTGCAGACGACATACGCCACCGGCCGGGTGGATTCGCCGGCCACGGCCTGGCGCCCGATGCATTCGCCCATCCAGGCGCCGCCTCGCTTGCCGTGGCGGGCATACAGGTCGAGGTAGAGCCCGCCGATCTCGGTGCCGGTTCCGTCGAGGACGGCGTGATAGGCCGCATCCGCATGCCACAGAGTGGTCGGGTGCTCCTCGAGCCGCAGTCCATACAGGCGCTCCAGCACCTGCAGCAGCCCGGACAAGACCCGCGGCAAGGGGAAGTAAGGACGGAGAGCCTCTTCGCTGACCGCATACCGCTCCTGCTTCAGGCGCTCGGCATGGAAGGCGATATCCCAGGGTTCCAGCGGTTCCCCGGCAAAGGCGGTGAGCTCGGCCAGTTCCACGGCCGCCGCCGCCCGGTAACGCGCTGCAAGATCCTCGAGAAAGCCGAGCACCTCCGGCACCGACTCCGCCATCTTGGTGGCCAGTGACAATTCTGCGTAGTTGGCGTAACCAAGCAGGCTCGCTGCCTCATGGCGCAAGCGGAGGATGTCCTGCATCAGGGCGCTGTTGTCATGACGACCCGCGAGCGGCCCCTGGTCCGAAGCGCGCGTGTTCCAGGCCTCGTAGAAATCCCGCCGCAACTGGCGCGAGACGGCATGGGTCATGACCGCCGTGTAGGTCGGACCGTCCAGCGGCAGCCGCCAGCGGGAGGCCTCCGGTTCGACGGCGCGTGCCACCACGTGGTCCGGCAAGCCGGCGAGTTCCGCCGCATCGTGGATCTCGCGGGACCAGGCGTTGGTGGCATCGAGGACGTTCTCCTCGAACTTCGCCTGCAGGGCGGCCAGGTCCTGCATGATCGCCTTGTAACGGTCCTTCACGGCAGGCGGCAGCCCGACCCCGGAGAGCCGGAAATCCCGCAAGGCGTGGTCGAGCAGGCGGCGCTGCGTGGCATCGAGGCCCACTTCCGCAGCCCGCAGCCGCTGGTAGACGGCGTAAAGCGCCTCGTTCTGGCCTACCTCCGTCGAGTACTCGGCCAGCAAGGGGAGACACGCGTTATGGGCGGTGCGCAGCTCGGGCCCGTTCATCACGGCATTCAGGTGACTGACCGGCGCGAACACGCGCGCAAGGCGTTGCTGGGACCGCTCCAGCGGCTCGACCAGCGAGGCGAAGGTGGGCAACGGCATGGCCAGCAGCCGCTCGAGTTCTTCGCGGCAACGCTGGAGCTGGACCCTGACCGCCGTTTCGACATGGCGGGGCTCGATGGCGTCGAAGCGGGGGAGGCCGGAGAAGTCGAGGAGGGGGTTGTCGTCGGGGTGCGCGTCCATGCGCGAATGATGACGCAAGTTCAGGGTGGCGTGGTGGCCAGTCGTGCTGCCACGACACTGGCCACGAGGAAGATCAAGCCACCCGCCCGGGCCTGCCAGCGATGGCGGGCGGCCAGCTCCGCCGGGGGCAGTGCACCGAGCAGGTAGGGGCGACCATGGGCGGGAGCGCGCAGCAGCGAAGTCGGCATGCTGGCGGCTGCGGCAGCCTCGTGGATCGACTCGCGCCGCGCCGCTGCCCGCGCCTGTTCCCACTCCCCGAGGTCGAGCTGCCCATCCCGGTTGCGGTCGAAGTCCGCCAGCCGGACCGGGTCACGCTTCCAGGCCCGCAGCCGTGCGGCGATTTCCGCGTCGTGTGCACTGCCGGTGGCGGCGCGTTCGGTGCCGAGATGCCCGAGGGCGTGGAGGAAACTGCCCGGTTCGATGCGTTCTTCCCGGTAGCGGTAACGGTCGCCAAGTCCGCGGAAGCCTGGCAGCACCGGGGGCCCGGCTGACGGTCTTGCGGTATCGCCGAACCAGACATCGACCACTGCGCCGTGGACATCCGCGCCGTCGGGGTCGACCAGCACCACGCCGGTCGCATCCGCCAGCTCGAAAATCGCCTCGCTGGTCGCCTGATCGACCGTCCGCCAGCGGTCGCGGCGGTCGCGCTCCTCGATGCGGAAGCGCCACCAAACGCAGTGCCGCCCGGAGAGCGGGGCCGTGACCGGTTCGCCCGGCATCAGGCGCGCCTCGCCGTCGAGTCGCACAAAGCCTTGCGCTGCCGAGCGCGTGAGCGAGGTAGGCGTATCCTCGACCAGCCGTGCCAGCAGCCAGGC